>JAZQEN010000109.1:0-12175 GCA_045539015.1 Candidatus Cryptobacteroides sp. | reverse complement strand
GGACCATATAATGCTGCTTCACAGGGATTTCCAGCTTCATGGAACCCGACCTGAAGAGAAGCGTTGTCGCGCGCTCTTCCAAAGATTTGTTCTCCTCAATGGTCACCTTGACCGTAGTCTCCCCCTTGACACCTCCTGTAGGTGAAGTCTTCACCCATGAATCTATAGGAGTTACGCCCCAATCCTTCTCTGCACCTACAGTCAGGACAACATCCTGTGCTGCTGATGACACGGAAATCTCTGCAGGGGTCACCTGCAGCTTCACCTCGGGGGCATCGCCTCCCTGCGGATCCTTCTCGCCGCAGGCAAAGGTCAGGATGGCCAGGGCAGCAATAAGTAATGTAGTCTTGAATCTCATTTTTTAGATTTCTCCATTCGCTTCGCTCAGTCGAAATGACAGAAGCATGATGTTTCAGTCGAAATGACAGAGACGAAACATTAAAAGTCAGGGCAAAGCCCATTTCGGGCCTTGTCCTGACTGAACTAGATTATTATTTTACTCTCTTGAGACGATATCTCCAAGCGATAGGACCGCCACCGTTACCGGTTGCTGTGTACGCAGAGATCTCAAGCTGATTTTCCCAAACACCTGTGATGTAAAGCTCAGGTGCCTCAAGGAATGCATCGTTAGGAATGTATGAGAAGATTGTTCCTGCTGGAAGGATGATTGCCGGGAAGTCACCGAACTCATCAAGTTCCCATGTTGCAGTCTGCTTCTCTACTGAAACCCTGAAGTCTCCCTCCGGAGCAGCAGCTCCGGGAACTGTAGGGTTATCGACCTTCTTGTCGTTCATCTTGGTAACACCATTATTCATGAATGTCATTCCGTCGACAGGATCGTATGTATATGTTCCGTCAGCAGCGAATGTCATGAGGTCGTCATACATCGAGCAACCCTCCTTGCAGTTTGCAGTACCGTTCCACCATCCGCATGGGTTTGTAATCGCATCACCGCAGCCGAAGTGACCGTCTGTAGATGCCTCCCAAGTCCATGTACCAGGAAGTACGTCAGCCGCATCAAGAAGATCGAGCTGGGCTCCAGGAGTGAACTCGCCAGGAGTTGGCTCTGGCTCTGGTGCAGGAGCGCTGCTGCTCTCGCGGATGATGATGTCGCTGATTGTAATCTCAGTACCAGCTGCGCAACCGCCGAAATCAAAAACGAGTGTCATCTTCTCCATGTCTATACCAGCCATTCCGACCATTTGATAAACATAGTCCTCATACGCTGTAAGGACATGTCTGTCAGCAAAGTAGAACGAATTGTCATCACCTGTCTTGGTCAACTTGATTGTAGTACCAGGGTGGTCATTCGATGAGTTCAGAACGCAGTAGAAGTCATAAGTCTTGTCTGCAGATGTAGAAAGATTTGTGAAGATCTTCATCTGTGCCTGCCACTGGTCTGTAGTTGCCTGAGGAAGAGACACAGTGTATGTTCTTCCATCCTGAACTACTTCAGGGTTATCGATCTGACCCCAACCTGGAGCGTAATAGTACTCATATCCTTCGATTGCAGAATCGTTCCATAAATTGCTTGCTGCCTCAGGATCAAACGCAGGTACGTCCGGAGTGCTGCCGCCTCCTGTAACCTGGCTCTCGCGGATCACGATACCCTTCACTGTAACGGTTGTTCCAGCAGGGAATCTACCGAAGTCAAATACGAGCTTGAGGTCAGGAATGTCTGTACCAGGAAGAACTGCCTTGATATACTCGAGATCCTCGTAAGCTGTCACAGCGATGCCGTTGTCGTAGAAGAGCTCGTTTACGTCAGCCGGATTACCGTTGCCGTCAAGTTCTGTAGGATGCTGCCAGCAAGGCTTGATTGTAGCGGTACCGTCATTGGTAGCACTGATGACAGCTCTGAAGTCATATGTCTTGTCTGGTGAAAGAACAAGGCCGGTATTTCTGAAGACTACCTGTCCTTGCCACTCACTTCCACCGACACCTTCAGGAACAACAAATGTATATTCATTGCTTCCGAGAGTTGCCTCAGGATCCGCAATCTGACCCCAGTCGCTGTTTGCAAACCAGTATGTAACTGTGATAGCAGCATTGTTCCACATATTGGTTGCAGCTGCAGGATCAAACGGAGCCACAACAGGCTTTTCTGGCTCTGGAGCCGCCTGAACGTCACGGGCACGGAAGATCATCTGCCAGTAGCATCCCTCGTTCATGATAACGACCTTGAGAGCAGTCTCAGTGAGTTCAACTACCTTGAATGTAGGTGCTGTCCACATTGCATCTGAAGGCACGTAAACCATTGGAGTCTCAGAAGGGAGAGTGATTGTCTCACCGTCAAAATCATATGTTGCCTCAGTAAGTGGCCACTCCACATCATTATCAACCTCCACACCATCGTTAGGTCCGATAGCTGTTACGCCCCAGTTTACATATACCTTTCCGTCTGGACCAGGGTTGTATACATACTTGCCGTCCGGATAGAATGTAATCTCATCATCATAAAGACCTGTACCGGCCTTCTCATCAGGGTTTGCTGACCACCACTCTGCAGGGCTCTCAGCAGAAGGACCGCAACTGAGGTGTCCCTTAACCGACGAATCCATAACCCAAACCTTACCCTTGCCGTCAGTACCAGCGAGGAGCTCCTCAGGAGTAGCTACCTTGACTGCAGGAATGAAGTTGTAGTACCATGAGATGAAGCCATCACCGTTAGGTGCATTCTGAGCAGCGAGCTTGAGCTCCTTTCTCATTGCAGACGGCTTCGAATCCATCACGAGGAAGCGAGGATCATCGTAAACTGTCTGGTTAGGGATATATGAAAGGTTGGTCTTTGCAGGAAGCACAAGCCAGATCTCCTCAATACCGGCATCATTCCAGTTGTTCTCGAATGTATAAGTAGTCTCATACGCAGCGATGTCAACCATGAAATCGTTACCGTCAGGAGATGTTCCGAGTTCAGTGAAACCTGTATTCACGTATACCTTGCCGTCCTCACCAGGGTTGAAGCTGTACTTGCCGTCCTCAGTGAAGGTCATGCGGTCGTTATACAAGCTCCAGTCAGCCTTCTCATTAGCACCGGCCTTCCACCACTCGAATGGAGAATCAGTAGAAGGACCGCAGCCGAAGTGGCCGGCAACCTCATTGTTCCACTGCCACTCACCCTTGATAACCTTGAAGTATGGTGAAGGGTCGAACGGATCGCGATAAGTGTTCTCGAGAGTGAACTCGACAACCTTTGAACCTACGGATACACCGTGAGCGTTATATGCCTTCACCTCAACTGAGTGAGTACCTGCGTCACGAAGACGAAGCTGGAGGCCGTTACCTGTGTAAGCATATTTCTTGTTAGCCTTTCCGTCAATCTTTTCCTCTCCGAAAAGCCACATAGGCACCATTCCCTGATTTTCAATAGAGAAGGTAACATAGTTGGTTGCCTGATCGACATCGATCCTGACCTGCAGATCAGAAGCGGAAGGGACCTTGTTCGGATCCGGTTCCATGTACTCCTCAACGCAGCCCATTGTCACGAAAGCCGCCAGAGCCAACGCCATATATTTAAATATCTTCATAATCTTTCAGAATTAACGATTAATAGTTGTTCTGGGTAAGAGGGTACTGAGTACTTGCGGTTGCGTCCATCTCCGACTGAGGGAACGGCAGATACTTCTTGTTCTCAGACCAAGCCTTTGTACGGAAACCGCCTTCGTCGTTAGCTGGAGTCAGAACTGTAGTTGCCTGACCGAGACGGACGAGGTCCCAGTAACGCTTTCCTTCTCCCATGAGCTCAACATGACGCTCGTGGAGGATTGACTCAAGGTTTGCACCTGCGTTAGCAAGACCCGCGCGTGTACGCACTTCATTGAGGTATGCATCAGCAGAACCCTTTCCTGAGCAGCCGTGAACAGCGATTAGCTCGGCAGCATTGAGGAGGGTCTCGGCGTAGCGATACAGACGGATGTTAGTACCATAGTTCAAAGTAGCGTCAGCGATCTGACCTGCATTACCGTCAAGACGAGGGAGATACTTTGCAAGGTGGTATCCTGTCTCCTGGTAACGAGCAGTGAAAGTCATGCCGGGCTCAGAAGCAGTCTCATAAACTGTAACGGCCTTTCTGAGGTCGCCTTCCTCGAATGCCTTGGCAGCCATTGGAGTGAGAGGGAAGTATCCCCAACCGTCGTTGCCATACTTGGCACTGCCTGCCATGCTGTTCAGACCCATGAGGGTAGGAAGAACAGTACCGCCGGCTGCGAGAGGGCTGCCCCATGAACGATATGCGCCCTGGCTGAAGAAGTTGATGTCGAGGATTGTCTCAGAGCTCCACTCGCCTGCAGGCTCCCACATGTTTGCGAGGTCAGCAGATGAAACGAGAGCATACTCACCACTGGTGATGATCTCCTCCATATAATCGAGGGCCTTCTGCATTCTTGTATCATCGTTCTGATACATGACGATCTCAGCATAAAGCATCATCGCAGCAGCCTGAGTGATGCGGCCGAGCTCTGCAGTGCGCTTCATAGGAAGAGCCTTTGAATCAATAGTCGTCTCAAGAGACTTTGCCATCGCCTCATAAACATCGTCAGCTTTCCACTGAGGGCATTCGTAAGGGAAGTCAAGGTTGGTCTCATAATAAGGGATATTTCCCCAAAGCTTCCACATCTGAGTGTAATACCAGTTGCGGAGAACTGTTGCCTCAGCAAGCATTTCAGCCTTTGATTCTTCAGAGATGCCCTGAACGCCCGGCATGTATTTATGAACGCAGTTCGCACGGTTCACACCTGAATAAGCGATGGTCCATACAGATGCAGGAGTGTTCTGAGAGTCAACAGAGTAGTCGAACATCAGATGATAGTGACGGTTATCTGAAACACCTGATCCTCCAGGATAGATGTCATCACCCATTACCTCATATATCATAGGAACAGGGTTGTACATGTCCATTCCCCAGTCAAACCACTGAAGCGGGTCATATGCAGCTACAAGAGCTTCCTTGATACGAGCTTCAGAATTATAGTACTCGTCAATGTAGATCTTATCGTGAGATTGTACGTTAAGCCAGTCCTCACCACAAGAGCTGAGAGTCATAGAGAGCAGAGCTGCTGCTATAATGTAATATATCTTTTTCATCTTAAATCTCTTTACTGGTGATTAGAAAGTAATGCTTGCACCGAACTGAACTGTACGAGACTGAGGGTAGATACCTCTGTCGACATAGTCAGCTATTTCAGGATCGAAACCGTCATACTTAGTGAATGTGAGGGCATTCTCGCATGCAACGTAAACGCGGAGCTTCTTGACGAAGATCTTGTTTGTCCACTTTGCAGGAAGAGTATAACCGAGAGTCACGTTCTTGAGACGGAAGTAGCTTGCGTCCTTGATGAAGAAGTCTGAAGCCTTTGACCAGTTCTGGTTAGGATCAGTCACTGTGAAACGAGGATACTCGTTTGTCGAGCCTTCACCTGTCCAACGGTTGAGGACATACTTAGGCTGGTTCATTGTAGGGATGTCAGTACGACGTGTAGCATCGAAGATCTTGTTACCTGCTACGCCCTGCCATACCATAGAGAAGTCGATTCCCTTCCAGTCAAAGCTGGCGTTGATACCATAAGTCCATGAAGGAACGCACTTACCGAGGTTTGTACGGTCACCTTCCGCTGTGATGCTGCCGTCGCCGTTGAGATCCTTGTAACGGAAGTCACCAGGCTGTGCATCTGGCTGAACGAGATTACCTTCTGCGT
Source organism: Candidatus Cryptobacteroides sp. (assembly GCA_045539015.1). Taxonomy (GTDB): domain Bacteria; phylum Bacteroidota; class Bacteroidia; order Bacteroidales; family UBA932; genus Cryptobacteroides. Next base: position 6,482 of record JAZQEN010000109.1, on the reverse strand, counting down.
TTGTATATGCATAGACCTCATCCCATGACTGGAATACGCCGTCAGTCTTATAACCATAGAAGTAAGGGAACGGCTGGCCATTCTCTCCACGGATGATTGTACCCATCTGGTGAACAGAGCCTCTGTCGAGGATACCCGACTCGTTACCTGCGTTGATAAGGAGAGTCTTGATATATGATGCATTTGCGCCTACAGAGAAGTTGAAGTCACCGATCGAGTAACGGTAGTTGAGATCGAGCTCGACACCGCTGTTTGACATAGAACCAACGTTACCCCAAGGCTTTGACTCTCCAAGGTATGTAGGAACAGGCATCTCGATGAGCATACCGTCCGTTCTCTTGTAGAAGTAGTCTGCTGTGAACTGGAGAGAGTTTCCGAAGAAGCCGAAATCGAGTCCCAGGTCAGTCTGGTTACTTCTTTCCCACTCGAGGAGGTCGTTTGGAGTGACAGTAGTCTTCACACCGTTGATGATAGCCTCATTTCCGAGAGCGCCGCTGCCAAATACGTAGTTGTTGCCGGCTGCAGTCTGCGCTGCATACATGAAGTTACCGAGACGGTCGTTACCGTTGATACCCCATGAAGCGCGGAGCTTGAGGTTTGAGAGCCAAGGAGCTGAATCCTTGAGGAATGCCTCGTTCTTGATGTTCCATGCTGCTGAAGCAGAAGGGAAGATAGCGAAACGACGGCCAGGTCCGAAACGAGAAGAACCGTCACGACGTACAGTCGCCTGGATCATATAGCGGTTGTCATAGTCATATGACGCACGCGCGAACACTGATGCAAGACGATAGTCTACATAAAGGCTTCCGCCACCATCATTGTCCTCACGCTGGCTTGTTGCGAATCCCATGTTTGCCTTGCTAGGATCCTCCTCCATCAGATACATTCTCGATGCATTGATGTTGCGGCCCTGAGTTGCAGACGCTGACTGACCGAGCATTACTGTGAGGTTATGCTTGTCTGCAAAAGTCTTGTTGTAAGTCAATGTGTTGTCAACCTGCCATACAAGACCACGATTCATAGAGCCCCATACTGAAGAATAGCCCTGGTGGCGAGTTGATGAAAGATAATAGTTAGGTGTCCAGCCGTCTGAACCGCCGACTGAGAAGTCAACGCTTACAGAAGAACGGAGAACGAGACCTTCGTAAAGCTGGAACTCGAGCTCTGCACCACCGACGAGGCGGTCATAGTTGTTCTTTGTTCCTGGGAGAGAAAGGTCAGCAAGAGGGTTGACCATTTCCTGGAATTCTGTTCCCGGAACTGTGAAGAGACGTCCGTTTCTTGGATCACGGATGAGGTTGAAGTCGCTCCAGTTAGGGTTGAGGAGCTCGCCTGTTGCCTCATCAACAGCATGTGCTGCATCATTATAATAATACTGGTCGATAACTGACTGCTCGTCTGCTGGGTCAACGTATACGCTGAGGAGTGGAGAAAGAGCCGCAGCCGAACCGAGTGGAGAACCGAACTCTGAGTTGGTTGTGATACCTGTTGTAAATGTACGTGAGTAAGATGCATTTACATTGAGGCTCATCTTGTTGAGCCACTTACGATCCTGAGTCGCATCGAAAATGCTGTACTGATCGTTTACGCGAACTGAGAAGCGCTCGTAGTTTGCTCTGTCGAAATCACCACCGACGATACCGTCCTGAGAGTAGTAGCCTGCAGAAACGAAATACTGGTTCTTGCCGCTGTTTCCGCTGATGGTGAGCTGGTGAGTCTGCTGAGGAGCATTCTTATAGAAAAGCTCATCCTGCCAGTCTGTGCCGACTCCGAATGAATATGGATCTGCGTATTTAGGAGCATTTCCATCGTTGATGGCAGCCTCGTTCATCATCACAGCATACTCTGTTGCATTGAGAACTTCACGCTTGCGCCAAGGATTTGACATTCCGTACTGGAAATCATAAGTCACAGAAACCTTATCCTTGGAACCCTTCTTTGTTGTAACGAGGATTACACCGTTTGCACCACGTGTACCGAAGACTGCACAAGAAGCAGCGTCCTTGAGAATGTCGATACGCTCGATGTCGCTTGGTGCGAGGTAGTCGATACCTCCGTCAACGGCCATACCGTCCACAACATAAAGAGGATTCGAGTCGTTGATGGTACCGATACCACGGATGCGGATCTGTGAACCTGCACCAGGGTGTCCTGAATTTGATGTTACGTTCACACCAGGGGTCATACCCTTGAGTGCGTCGTCGATACGGACTGCACCGACCTTGTCGAGCATTTCCGAGCCGACTGTTGAAATGGCTGCTGATACCACGGCCTTCTTCTGAGTACCGTATCCGATCATCACCACTTCGTCGAGCATTTCAGTATCCTCCTGAAGGATAACTTCTACATACCCCCCCCCAACTGGTACTTTGGCTGTCTTGTAGCCGATCGAAGTGACCACCAGGACAGCATCCGAAGGGAGAGCTGTGTTAAACACGAAATTACCGTCGAGGTCAACAGTAGTACCGGTGGTCGTGCCTTCGACAATGACTGCCGCGCCGATTACCGGCTCACCTGCTGAATCCTTGACTGTACCTTTCACTTGCTGAGCAAACGCACTGGCGCAGCTCAGACCCATTATCGCAAAGATAAGGGCGATTCGATAAGTTAGGTGTTTCATGGGTTAGTGTTTATGTGTTAATAATGTGTTTACGAATCAAAAAAGTTCGCATCCCAAATTTAAGAAAATTATTGTCCACTCGCACACGTACATATATCCTTGGGGCAAATTAGTGGATAAGTGGAATATATCTGATTGAATATCAATTAATTAATCGTCGGAAAGAGGGCAAAAAAGTGGACATGAAGAAATAAGACGTCTGCCAATAATAGAGAAAAGTGGATTAGATCAAACGCAATAATTAACTTATCACATTGATTTAAACCACTTTATAAAATTTCCCACAAAGCTGAAAAAGTGGAAAATTCAGGATGTATTCTATCTACTTAAGCCCTTGCAGAGCCTATTTTCCGGACATTTTCCTCGAAATTATCCCTGTCGGAGAGGGCGGCATTCTTTACCTGTGCACGATAGTTATAGATGGTGTTTACAGAGTAACGCAGGAGCGAAGCGATATGTGAGGACTGAGTGATACCCAGCTTGATGAGTGCGAAGATACGGAGCTCGGTGTTGAGCAGTTCACCTTCTTTTACCACAATCCTTCCTTCCTCAGTCAGAAGCGAGTTCAACTCTTCAACAAAAGTAGGATACAACGAAAGGAAGGAGGTATCGAAAGTCTTGTAGAAGTTCTTGAGTTCCGCATCATACTGCTCTCTGGTCAGCGTCTTGCGAAGCTTGTCAAGGTAACCTGAACACATCGAGAGAAACAGCCCCAAATACTCTTCCTTTGCAGCATTCGCCTCAGTAAGGTCCAGATTTGTTCTGCGAAGATCATCCTCAACAGACACGATTGAATTCATGTATGAATCCAACTGACGGTTCTTCGCCTCTATTTCCTCGGCAGTCCTCTTGCGTTTCCTATAGAGGTGTACGACAAAAGTCAGCAGAATCAACAGCAGCACTGCTGCCAATGATGTAAACATCAGGTATCTGTTCCTTTCTTTGAGCTGCAGTTCCCTGCTGTTCCTATATGCCTCTTCAATCCAAGGGAAAGTCGATGCGATCTGCACCTTTCTCAGTTTTGCATTATAGAATATTGCATCATCAAGCGAGATCCTGATATATCTGAAGGCAGTTTCCGTATCATGAGGATCTGTCAGCTTGATAGCGACAGAACACAATGACGCATTATCCTTGATCGCCCCTCTGATATCACAGATTGCTGATTCTATCCACCACTTCAGAGTTTCGTCTTCCCTTTCAAGATTCTCGCATATGAATCCCTGCCAGTAGCACTGTACTGCATAATCCCTGGAATCCTTGTTCTGCTTTTCTATGATGCGCAGATTCTCGGCATATGCCTCTTCCCACTTCTGTTCCTCTATCAGGCGCATTATGTATATATGGTGGTTGAGAGGAGAGTCCTTCGGGGTATTCGCGAGGATGGCATCCTGATAAGTTCTTATATTATGTGCATCCGGAACGACAATACCGGAGGTACGTACATACTCCTGGTAGTCATGCAGGAATTTCTGACGGGCATTGTACCAGTCTATCTTCTGCTGGTAATTGAAGGTAGTGGTGTCCAGGCGCTCAAACAGACTCTGGGCCTCCAGAAACATTCCGGCAGTCGTAAAAAGCATTGCCTTCTCGACGACAGCCGAGTTCATCAGGGACACATCCCCCAGCTCTGCAGCGATTGCTTCCTGGGATTCAAGTACCTCCTTGGCTTTATCGAACTGGTATGCGACACACTCCTGATAAAGCTGACCATAAAGGCTGTATTTCTGCTCCAGAGACAGATCATCCGAATTCAGCAAACCCTCGATCGTGCCGATTTTCGCCTCCTTTGCCTTCACATACTCTTCCATCTTAGCCAATTCTGAATCCAGACGTTCCAGATCGGATGTCAGAGGATGCTGATAGGAATCATTGCAGGAAACGAGCAGTACGGCTGCAGTCAGACAGACAGAAAGACGGTATTTCATAGCATCAGGTTCGATTGATTTCGACAAAGTTAGCATAAAAAAGAAAAATGCACGCATATTAAAATCGCATTATTATACATATATTTGCACGATATATATTATTGAATCATGAGTATTGCAAAACACATTTCCGGATGCATTGCAGCGGCGATTCTGCTGCTCGGATGTGAGCGGAAAGGGCGTCAAGAAAGCAATCCTGAAAATTAAGACTGAATAACCATATGAAAAGAATCATTCCCGCACTGGCCATTATGGCTCTGACAGCAGTTTCCTGCACCAAGGAGATTCAGGAAAACGCCCTGCAGGCTACAGACCAGAATACTCTGCAGGCCAAGCTTGTCGGCGGTTCTGAAGGAGAGATCGTTCCCGGAATCCTGCTGGTAAAACTTGACGAAGCATACGCTGACAAAATCCTGAAAGGCGGATTTTCGGAAATATCGTCCGATCTTCTGGACGGCTTCGATGCCACCTCGTTCACTTCAGCTCTTCCAGTGCAGCCTAAAAACACCGAGGTAGCCAGAAAATATGGTCTCCACCAGTGGTTCATGGTAGAGTTCGACCCACAGACCTCGCATATCACTGCTGCAGAAAGAATAGCAAGGTCGCCAAGAGTAAGAAACATACAGTTCAACAAGCTGGTACAACCTACAATAGCAGAGAAGGCTTTTGAAGCAGACCTCGCGCTCACCAAAGCCGCCGGAGGTCCTTCAGAAGTTGCCTTCGACGATCCTTTCGCATCCCGTCAATGGAACCTTTACAACGATGGAAGCATCAGCGACAAGGCAGTAGCCGGAGCTGATGTCGGAGTGAAGGAAGCCTGGAGACTCACCGGAGGCGACCCGAGTGTTGTCGTGGCCATCTTCGACTGCGCTGTAGCCTCCAGACACGAAGATCTCAAGGATGCCCTTTGGACAAATGACGCCGAGGTTAACGGCCAGGATGATGTGGACGACGACGGCAACGGATTCATAGACGACAAATATGGATTCAACTTCGTGAACTGCTTCGCGATAAATGCAGATTATATCAATGGCGCCCTCGACGGACAGAAACAGCCTGCCATCAAGGGCAACTTCCTCAACTCCACAGCCGGATCAGGACACGGAACACACGTTGCCGGCATCATAGGAGCAACAAACAACAACGGCAAGGGAGTGAGCTCGATTGCCGGAGGCACCGGGAACGGTGACGGTGTGCGCCTGATGTCCTGCCAGATATTCCAGGGATCATCATACGGCGGCGATGCACAGAATGCGGCTGCATTCATCTATGCCGCAGACAACGGAGCCTGCATTGCCCAGTGCTCATATGGCAACTCCAACATCATCACAAACGATGACCTCTACATCAACGGCGGAGAGATGGACGGCACCAAGATCAGTTCCTCAACACTTGAAAACGCCGCGCTCAGATACTTCCTTGACCCTGCCAACAGCAACCACGAATCTATGGAAGGAAACATGGCCATATTTGCAGCTGGAAACCACAAGAATCCTTATTCCATCTATCCCGGAGCACTTTCATATGTAATCTCAGTGACTGCTTTCGGATGGGATTTCCTTCCCGGCGGATACACCAACTATGGCCCGGGATGCAAGATCTCTGCTCCTGGCGGAGAGTGGAGCGGTGTCAGGGACGACTATGCGGGAATGATTCTGTCGACCGGAGTATCAGGTGCCGCACAGGGATCGCCCGGAGTCGAGACCGAAAGAGGAGAAAGCAAGAATTACGTATACATGCAGGGCACATCCATGGCATGTCCTCATGTTTCGGGAGCCCTCGCCCTTGGTCTTTCATACGCAAAGAAGCTCGGAAAGAAATTCACCCGCGAGCAGATGCAGTCAATGCTCCTTACTTCAGTCACCGACATAGACCAGTTCAACAAAGGAGGCAGCCGTTCATTCTATGATGTATCATCCGGCAACAACATCTCC
>JAZQEN010000108.1:0-40212 GCA_045539015.1 Candidatus Cryptobacteroides sp. | reverse complement strand
CATACGCCATCGGTGTAGCACGCCCGCTCAGCATCTTCGTAAACACTTATGGCACAGCAGCTAACGGACTCAGCGACGCAGAGATTGCTCAAAAGATCGAGCTGCTCTTCGACCTCCGTCCTGCAAAGATCATCGAAAAGTTTGGTCTCAAGAACCCTATCTATGAGCCGACAGCATCATACGGGCACGTCGGACGCACACCTTACAAGGAATCAGTAACTCTGATCCGCGGCGGCAAGAAATGCCAGGAGTACGTTCAGTTCTTCGGCTGGGAACTCCTCGACTCAGTCGACATGATCCGCGAAGCATTCGGACTGTAAAACTCGCTGGCGCCTAAACAACTGACGCCCAGCCCCTTACTAAAAGTTCGTGCTCCCTTTGGGGAGCACGAACTTTTTACATTTCATTGATACTGAGCTGTTTAGGCGCCAGCCTATATTCTCTCCATCTCGCGACGCATATCCTTTTCCTTGATGGATGCCCTCTTGTCGTATTCCTTCTTTCCTCGGGCCAGGGCTATCATGAGCTTTGCATATCCGTTGTCAGCAATGTAAAGCTTCACCGCAACAATGGTGAGTCCCTTCTCCTTCACAGCCCTCTGAAGTTTGGTAAGCTCCTTTCTGGTCAGCAGGAGCTTGCGCTCACGACGCGGGTCATGCTTTCCCCAGCTGCCCCACCAATATTCAGCGATATGCATGTTCTTGACATACAGCTCATTGTTATTGAAATAGCAATAAGCATCCACCAGTGACGCCTTGCCAGCCCTGATGGACTTTATCTCGGTACCTGTAAGCACCATTCCCGCCTGGAAAGTCTCGATGAACTCATAGTCAAACGAAGCCCTCCTGTTCTTTATCTCCACACTGCTTTTTGCTTTCGGCATAATCCAACGATTTACATTTCAGGAGTGCAAATTTAATGCTTTTTCAGTTGAATTCAAAAGTGTTCAGCATAACACCGGTGGAGCGCAATATGCTGGCCATCAAACCTTTAAACCATTTACATCGCGTCAAAATGCACGCTACAAAAGTCATAACTACTTATCATTCACATAATTACATTGCGCAACTGATTCTATATAATAAAAACACTATCTTTGCACTACTATGGCAAAGCGACCTTTCACACCGATTCCACCGATGGCGGAACTACCTCCTGCAGAAGAAATAAACGTCCTGCAGATTCTTGACAAGTATCTCTCCGGAGAGATTGACCTGATATGCGTCCTGGGACCTACAGCCTCAGGCAAGACACGGTACGCAGTCCAGCTTGCCCGCCAGATCAATGCTCTGCTTCAGGATAACGCCACAGATCCCGGATTCACAGCAGAAGGAAAAAAGCGTGCTACCCCCCTGGCCGCAGGGGAAGGGGCCCACTGTGTGGGAGGGGTCCTTTTCGATGCCGCTGCAAAGCCGGAAGTTGCTGGAGCCGAGATCATCTCCGCCGATTCCAGACAGGTCTACAAGGGAATGGACATAGGTACCGGTAAGGATCTCAGTGAGTATGAGGAGATTCCATATCACCTTATGGACATCGTGGATGCAGGCACAAAATACAACATATTCGAATACCAGCGGGACTTCGAGAAAGCCTACAAGGACATAGTGGACAGAGGCGGCATCCCTATCCTGTGCGGCGGCAGCGGCCTGTACATAGAGGCCGCCACCTGCGGGTACTCCCTGCCGGAAGTGCCGCCTGACCCGGATCTCCGTGCAGAACTTGAGCAGAAATCCGATGACGAACTCATAGCTATGCTCGCTTCGCTCAAGCCGCTCCACAACAGCACCGACTACGATACCCGCAAGCGTCTGATCCGAGCACTGGAGATAGCCATCTATGAGTCCGAGCACCCTGTGCAGCGCACAGCATTCCTCCCGAAAAACACATACTACATAGGCACATTGGTCTCACGAGAAGTCCGCAACGCCAAGATAGACAAGCGCCTGGATGTCCGCCTGGAGGAAGGCATGGTAGAAGAAATCAAAGGGCTGATAGACGGAACACACCCGGCATTGGCTCCTGAGCATAAGCCGATTCCGGCGGAGGACCGTATATACTATGGACTCGAATACAAGTTCGTGACCCTATATCTGATCGGTGAACTTACCTTCGAAGACATGCGCACACAGCTCGCCACAGCCATCCACCAGTTTGCAAAACGCCAGATGACCTGGTTCCGCGGCATGGAACGCAAAGGCATCCGCATCCACTGGACGCAGGTACAATAAATACGCTGGCGCCTAACTTGCTAATTATCAATACAATAGTAAAACCTCGTGCCGCCAAAGGGGAGCACGAGGTTTCGGTAAGTCATTGACGCACAGCGTTATGGGCGCCAGGTAAAACTATGCTTCGGGGTAGAATTTTGATGCTACGGGGAGGCCGGACGGGACCACGAAATGATGTCCCTCGTCTTTCCACAGGTCTTCCTCCCATTCCGGAGACACATAGTCACCCTCATGGTCTGCCAGAAAGGCAAGGTACGTGATCGGGAAGCCTTGGGCCAGATACTGGGCCTCGTAGAATGTCTGCACTTCAAACAGCGCATCCACCGCACTACGTCCGCTGACTGATGACAGCTCGCTGGAATACAGTCTCTCACGGTCGGCTCCATATATGTCTGTCGCTGCAGCTAGGATATGCAGCCCGTTCTGTTCGGCCATCGCGCGGGAATATTCATGAAGATAACGGCTATCCGTCTTGAGATGGATTATACCGCCCGGCTTAAGGAAGTTACGGTAGCGTGACATGAACAGCGGAGCGGTAAGACGCTTCTTCTCACGTCCTATCTGCGGATCTGCAAAAGTGATCCATATCTCGGAAACCTCACCGGGGGCAAAAAGCGATTCGATGAATTCGATACGGGTGCGGAGGAATCCGACATTGCCCAAGCCATGCTCCTCAGCATATTTAGCGCCCTTCCAAAGGCGTGCTCCCTTGATATCTACACCAATATAATTGCATGCAGGGTTGCGTTCAGCCAGATCTATGGTGTAGTCGCCTTTTCCGCAACCAAGCTCCAGGATTATAGGATTGTCATTCCCGAAGAAATCCTTGCCCCAACGCCCCTTCAAAGGATGGTCACAATTCAAGACCTCAGATGTTGCAGGCTGCACCATACATCTGAAGGTCTCATTTTCACGAAACTTTCTGAGCTTGTCTTTTCCCATAAGCCTTATTCTGCAGGAGCATCCTTCTTTGGTCTGTCGCCGCGGCGGCCTTTGTTGTTCCGTCCGCCCTTATGCCCGCCGTTCTTCGATTCGCCGCTCTGAGCAGCATCCTCGGCTGGTTTCTGCGAAGCCTTGGCTCCTGACGGCTTCTTCTTTTTCTTCTTGCGCTTGCGGGCCTCATCGAAGCGGTTGATGGCATCCTCGCCCACAGATGTCACGAATTCCGGTGCTGCCGGAACATCGTCGCTCTTCAATGAAGCAGGTTTCTCGCCTCGGCGGTTCATCTTGATGATCTCCCAGACATCCTCTGCATAGACAGGATAAAGATTAGCCAATGACGACTGGTCGTATGAGAAGTACATGGTCTCGCTCAGAATATCTGTCTTCATGAGATATGCAAGTCCATCCTCAAACTCCAGCGGCTCGTACACCTTAGGAATACGCGACTGCGCATCCATATATACAGCTGTCTCATAATTGAGGCAGCATTTCAGCTTACCGCACTGACCTGCAAGCTTCTGCGGGTTGAGAGAAAGATCCTGCACCCTGGCTGCAGAAGTAGTTATCGACTGGAAGGTCGAAATATAATTCGAGCAGCAAAGTTCGCGTCCACATACGCCCAGACCTCCGATCAGGCCGGCCTCCTGACGCGCTCCGATCTGCTTCATCTCGATCCTGATGCGGAACTCTTCGGCAAAAACCTTGATAAGCTGACGAAAATCGACACGACCGTCTGCAATATAGTAGAAAATCGCTTTTGTACCATCCCCTTGGAACTCAACATCGCCGATCTTCATTTCAAGTCCCAGCTCTGCCGCAATCTGACGCGAACGGATCATGGTCTCATGTTCACGTGCAATGGCCTCCTGCCATTTCTCTATATCGAAAAGCTTCGCCTTCCTATAGATCTTCTTGAACTCATAGGTATCCGGATTGATCCTCTTGCACTTCATCTGACGGCCGACAATAGGGCCCTCAAGAGTAACGATACCTAAATCGTGACCATTGGCAGCTTCCACGATAACCAGATCACCGGTCTTTATGCTCTGTCCGGATGCATTACGGTAGATACCCTTGCGGGTGTTCTTGAAGCGCACCTCGAAAAACTCCTTGAGCTGCTCCTGATTCACACCGGAAAGCCAATCATATACCTCCAGTTTGCAGCATCCCTGCCTGTAGGTACAATCTACCTCGCCACTCTCGGCACGCTCCACGGTACAACCCCTGGAGCAATCATATTTCTTAGATTCCTTATCGTAATCCATACTAAATATTTAAAAACATCCTGTTGACAAGATCGCAGAAAAGTATCTTGGAATTTACATTCCTGTCGATCATCGCCACCACCTTTTCTATATTGTTCATCGCCTTCACACAGAAGCCCTTAGGGCACTTTGCAGCCATTTCAGAATAAAACTCCTCCTCTGCAGGTGAAACATCTGAAATCTGAGGCAGCTTCTGCTGAAGCATGAATATCTTTCTTATGCATGAGCCCGCAAAGTTACAAAAAGCTTTCTGTTTTTCGCGCGACTCCAAAGCTGCCATTGTCTCACCGCACTCCAAGGCACTTGTAAGATCTCGGGAAACCACCGCTCTCATCAGGTCCGAAAAGAGATCCATAAATACGTTATATTCCTCCGCATCCCTCTCCGGCTTCATCGCCTCGACACGAGCTGCCTCCTCCTTGGTCAAAGGCAGCACACGAATGCTCTGACAACGCGAAAATATCGTCTGAAGCACTTTTTCCGGCGCATGTGTAATGAACAGGAAAATCGTTTTCACAGGCGGTTCCTCCACCATTTTCAGAAGCCTGTTGGCAGTTTCCTGATTCATTTTCTCCGGCAGATAGAAGATCACTGCCTTGTAACCATCCGTAACTGAAGCCAGTGACAGCTTGCTGATTATGGACTTTGCCTCCGCCACAGCTATCAGGCCGTTCTTGCTCTCTATTCCGATCGCCTTCTGCAGATCCGCTTCAGTAAAATACGGATCAGCAATGGCCAGTTCTCTCCAATATTTGACATACGACTCCGAGGTAGGCTTGTCATCAGAGGTCTTAGGGCCTTTGTTTACCGGAAACACAAAATGCACATCCGGGTGGATAAGCTTCGACATCTGCCTGCACGAGGGACATTCACCGCAGGAGTCACCGTCTGAAGGATTGGAGCAGTTCAGATACTGTACATATGCCAACGCAAGAGCCAAAGCACCACACCCTTCATTCTCATACATGAGCATGGCATGCGCCACCCTGCCGCTATCCGCCATGGAAACCAGCGCTTTTGCCACCGCCTCATTACCTGTTACGTCTGCAAATCTCATCACTTATCTCTTTTTGCTGTAAAATGGGCCAAAGCCTCAAGGAAACGCCTCTCTGCACAATCAGGGAACACAGAAAGAGCATTTACTGCCTCTTCAACATACTCCCCAAGCCTCCTTTCCGCGTATTCGATGCCGCCGTTTGCCCGGACAAAATCTATAACCTCGTCCTTATGCTCGGGATGGCCTACTATATCCTTGACCAAACCACGGACACGAGCTGCCTCCTGTTCTGAAACATTTCCCAATGCTCCCAGTAGTGGAATCGTTATCTTCTGCTCCAGAACATCCACTCCAAGAGGCTTTCCCACAGAATCAGTTCCCGCATAATCCAGGATATCATCCTTGATCTGGAAAGCCAGACCCAAGGCATAAGCATACTTCTGCGCCGCAGCCCTGGCCTCTTCGGAAGCATCTGCCGACAATGCGCCGGAAACACATGCAGCCTCGAACAATGATGCCGTCTTATTGTAGATGATCCTCAGATAATCAGCCTCATCCGTATCCATGCTCTGAGCTTTCTGCAGCTGCAGCAGCTCGCCCTCTGCCAAAGCGCTGAGGGTCTTTGAAAATATCTTCAGTACAACAGAGTCTGAAGGCGCATCCGCGAGAATTAGATCCAATGCCTTCACCAGCCAGTAATCTCCAATCAGGACAGACACGGACGGACCCATCAAGGATCTGATAGTAGGCACTCCCCTTCTTTTGTCACTGTCATCTGCCACATCATCATGAAGCAAAGTCGCATTATGAAGCAATTCCGCAGCAACAGCATATCTTATTGCCGACTCCGACACATTACCACCCGAACATACCCGCGCAAAAAGCAGCGTCATCAGCGGACGCAGCTGCTTACCCGAATTTGCTAAGATCGAAGCATTTGTCTGGTCAAGCAGCCTTATATCGCTATGAAGGGACTCGACTATCGTCTTCTGAACAGCCTCCCAATCTCTACCCAGATATTCTTTTACCGTCTCTATATCCATATCAGTCCTCCAGCATATCAAGCAGTTCTCCAGGAGTAGAAGCGAATCTCATCTTGGACATGGTTTCTCTGCTGAGCATCTTTTTCTCTACATAATGGTCAAGCAGAGCCTTAAGCGGCTGGTAGAATCCTTTGTGGTCAAGTACCAGTATCTTTCCATCATACTGCTTGAGATGAACAAGGGCGAAACTCTCTATCACTTCATCAAGAGTCCCGATTCCTCCCGGCAAGGCAACCACAGCACAGGTTCCGTCACGAAGCAAAGTCTTTCTCTCTGCCATAGTATCAGTCCATATGACCTCCGACAGGTCCGGATATACATACTGCTTCATGAACTTCGGAATGACTCCCAGATGATATCCCCCACATGAATGAAGCTCATCCGAAATCTCTCCCATAGTACCTTTTACCGTTCCGCCTGAAACGACGCCTAGCCCTCTGGAAGACGCCTCTCTGACGAAAGCACGCGCAACCTCATTGTACTCAGGGTCAATCTCGTAACTGGCGGAACAAAAAACTGCTATCTTCTTCATCTCAAGGCAATTAGAAAAGAAATGCCACTGATAGGGTAACGCCTCCGAAATTGGCCCCATCAAATAGTGCAGATTCTGTGTTCAGGCGCACTTCTTCAGCAGAAGGGAGTTTTCCTGATGCATCAAATAAAGAACCGAAATTCCAGTTGTACCTTCCGATGACCTGGAATCTCCAGATATCCAGACCGATTCCAAGGCCCAAACCATACTCAAGACGCTGAAGCCCGTCCCAGGTGTTCTTCTCCCATCCGGAAATGCTGTTATTCAGACCGTATCCGACAAATGGTGTGACATCCAGGAACGGCCTGAAAAGGATAAGGTCAGGTCCCCATTGGAATGACACCGGAACTTCAAGATACCCGGCCTTGATATCAAGCATCTCACCATTTGCAAGCGCATCCTCGACCAGCGAACTTTTGGCATGGTACAGCACGGATGGCTGGATGGCAAAACCAAACGGAAGGGCAAACTTGTATGTAATACCTGCATGATAGCCGGTTGTGAGCCCGCTGCTTACATCCTTTATACCTGTAAAGCTCGCGCCTCCGATCACACCGAAGCCACGGGCCATAAGGGTCTGTGAACCCCAAAAAGTCATCACGCATAGCGCAATGACTGCAAAAAATCTTTTCATAATAATGAAATTAGAGGAGAGCGTTTATCTTTGATGCAAAAACCTCTTTTGACGCAGCGCCGACATGTCTGTCAACAAGCTGTCCGTCCTTGAAGAAAAGAAGTGTAGGGATGCTTCTGATGCCATATTCCATAGGAACGTCGTCACACTCATCCACATTGCACTTGCAAACAAGTACCTTTCCCTCATATTCTGTTGCGAGTTCATCGATGATCGGAGCAATTGCCTTGCATGGACCGCACCACGTAGCCCAGAAATCTACCACTACCGGCATTCCGCTACCAAGAATCTCCGCGAAATTAGCGTCTGTTACAACTTTTGCCATAATCTTTATGTTTTATTATAAAATAATCCAGTCGCAAATATAACATTTGCGACTGGATTTACAAACAAGTATGATACCGTTTAATAGTTCTTTTCCACATTCCAGACAAATGCTCTGAGGCCAAGGTCCGGTGTTTCCTCGTCCATAGCCTTAAGCTGGGAGAGGATGTCGTCAACCTTGTCATTGTCGACAAATGTCAGGATTGCGTTGTTCATTGTAGGCCATGCATGGTTGCCAAGATGAGGCTCGCCATCAACGCCTCCGCGTCCCGCGATGTCCTGCCACATAGTGAAGCCTCTACAGCCAAGCTGCTCCAAGGCATCGGCAATCTCCATGTTATATGCCTGATCGTATGCTATAAAAATCCCTTTCATATTTTTTATGTCTATATCAATTAATAACGTTGGCTAAAGCTATCACGACTTGGAAAGGTTGTACTGAAATATGAAAAATATGTTTACGTTACCCTTTCCCTAAATCCCTTTCCTCGGGAAAGGGACTTACCATCGCTTTGCTCTAAGTTTTTATGTCTATATCAATTAATAACGATACACTACGCCTTGAGGGCTTTTTTTGCGGCTTTGCGTGCTGCTCGGCGCTCCTGCCATGATGCCATCGAAGCATATACGGTAGGGATGATCACGAGGGTCACGAGCGTCGACACAGTAAGACCCCATGCCACGACCATACCGAGCGACCTCCACATCTCAGAACCCTCACCTGTTCCGATAGCCATAGGCACCATACCGAGAACTGTTGTAAGAGTAGTCATGAGGATCGGACGGAGACGGGACTTGGCTGCAATCACAGAAGCCTCCGCAACGCTATGTCCTCTTTCCCTCATAAGGATAGTATAGTCAATCAGCACGATACCGTTCTTTACTACAATACCCATGAGGATCAGGATACCGATCATACCCATGACTCCGAGCGGCGTTCCCGTGAATGACAATCCCATCAGCACACCGGTAAAGGCGAAAGGAACCGAGAACATGATCACGAACGGACTCATGAACGACTCGAACTGGGATGCCATCACGATGTATACCAGTATGATAATCATCACAAGGAGCATGATCAGGTCTCCGAATGTCTCCTGCTGGTCTTCATACGAACCACCGATCTCAACTGAAAGTTCAGAAGGAATATCTGTCTGGTCTATCGCCTCCTGAGCCTGTGCTACAACGTCAGAAAGTACTGCACCTGTAGCCACAAGACCCTTTACAGTGATGAGACGCTCACGGTTCTTTCTCTGGATAGAAGGAGGTGTCTGACTCTCGACAACCTTTCCAAGATCCTTGATTCTTACTGCCTTACCTGAATTGTTGTAGATAAGGATGTTTTCGATATCCTCGATGCTTGTTCTGAATTCAGGAGCATAACGTACACGGATATCATACTCGTCTCCGTCCTCACGATAGTAAGACTGGGTCGAACCGTTCATCGCAGCACTGAGCGCTGCAGCAGCCGTCGTACTGTTAAGGCCATTTACAGCCAGCTTCTCTCTATCGAAATCCACCTGATACTCAGGAGTATACTCATCACGGCTCAAGAGAACCTGTGAGCAGCCTCCGGCAGCGATCATCTTCTCCTGGATTTCGCGTGCAATGAGGTCTGTCGTTTCAAAATCATAACCATAGATTTCAACATCGACAGTAGAACCGCCGCCCATTCCTCCGCCGCCTTCGGTCACATTGACCTTCTTGAACTCAGGATAGCCAGCAAGGATTCCACGCACGATATCTGCAATCTCCGAAACCGACCTGTCACGATCCTCCATACTACCGATATTGATATTGTATGCAAGCACGTGGGTACCATTGTTCTGCATCGATGCAAAGGCATTGTCAGTATCCGCCTGACCGAATGCATAAGAACAGTTGACGATTTCCGGAACAGCATCCTTGATCTTGCCATAGATCTCATGTGCAAGTCCGCGGGTCACATCCTGACCGGTACCGGCAGGAAGTTCCAGCTGAACTGTAATACGTCCGTCATCAGACTTAGGGAAGAATTCGGTCTTGATCTTTGGTCCCAGGAAGATGATAGATGTTGCAAAAGCGGCAATAGAGATAAGAACAACTATTGTCCTATGACCCACACACCACTGGATCAAACGAGCATAACCTCTTGATATCCAATCAATGAACTTGCTGAAGTTTCCGAAAATCAGATTATTGAGCTTACCTCTCTTTGGCTTGTAGCGCAGGTACTGCGAACAGAGCATAGGGATGAGGGTAAGCGCACCGATTGTAGAAACAATCATGATGATACTTGTAATCCATCCCAGCTGCTTGAACATAAGACCAGCCATACCCTTGATCATTGTAAGAGGCAGGAACACAGCAAGCATCGTCAAAGTAGATGCAATTACGGAAATACCCACCTCCTGGGTAGCATGCACTGCAGCTTCCTTCGGCTTGGCGCCTCTCTCCAGATGTGTCGAGATATTCTCCAGCACCACGATGGCATCATCGACCACCATACCGATCGCAATCGAGAGCGCAGACATGGACACGATGTTGAGCGTGTTTCCTGTAGCCCACAGATACATCAGGGATGCGAGCAGGGAGATAGGAATTGCAAGGACAATGATGAATGTAGCACGCCATCTTCCGAGGAAGAGATATACAACCAGCATGACGATAAGGAATGTCACTATGATTGTCTCCTTCAGGGAGTTGAGAGTGTTCAGAATGTTATCCGAGCTGTCTACTACTGTTCTGATTTCGATGTCCGACGGAAGATTGGCCTTTATCTTTTCCATTTCTTTCTTGACACCATTGATGACATTCACAGGATTGGCATCAGCCTGCTTCTGGATGACGATCTGGGCTCCCTGTGTACCATTGACATATGCCTCCTGATATCTTTCCTCCACTCCGTCTACGACACGCGCCACATCGCGAAGATATACGGTCTTTCCATTGAAATGTCCAAGCACGATGTCAAGCATTTCATCTGCAGAAGTGAACTCCTTCTCTACGCGCAGAGAGTATGAATTCGAGCCCACGTCGATGGTTCCTGACGGAACATTCCTGTTCTCTGCCGCGATAAGGCTTGAAATACCTGAAACAGTCAATCCATAAGCCTCCAGCTTGTTCGGATCACAATAAACCTGGATCTCACGCTGAGGAGCACCGGCAATTGACACGGTACCGACTCCTGACACTCGTGAAAGCGGAGTTGCAACTTTATCATCCAGAATCTTCTCCAATGCAGGAAGACTCTCGTTGGCAGTTGCCGCCATGATCATGATAGGCATGTCATCTGCACTGAACTTGAAGATCAGAGGCAGCGACGCTCCGTCCGGGAGGACGGAATTCACCATATCAAGCTTGTCTCGCACATCATTAGTGGCAACGTCAATGTCAACGCCCTCCACGAATTCAAGAGTGATCAGCGAGATGTTTTCCTTTGATGTGGAGCTGATGTTCTTAAGGTCGCTCACAGCATTCAGGGAGTTCTCGAGCACCTTTGTAAGGTTGGTCTCGATATCCTCCGCACTGGCTCCCGGATAAGACGACATCACCATGATCACATTGGCGTCGAACTTAGGGAACCTGTCCAATGATATGTTAATCTGCGAGAACACTCCGAAGATCGCCATGGCGATGAAGATCAGCGCCGTGGTGACCGGATTGTTGACCGCTTTTCTATATATGCTCATATTCCTTATTCGTTTACATTAACCTTAATGCCATCCTTCAGACGGAGCTGACCTCCGGTCACTACCTTAGCACCATCCTCAAGTCCTTCAAGAACCTCATATTCTGCACCAAGACGACGTCCGAGAACAACCTTCTGATAGTTTACAGTTCCATCCTCATTGAGGACATATACAAAGCGCTCACCTGACCCCTGCTGCTTCACGACTGCCACATCAGGAATCACAACGCTGTTGTTTGAGCCGAAGTTTACTGTAGCTCTCACAAACATGCCCGGACGAAGTTCCTTCTTAGGATTGTCAATCTTCACCTCGACAGTAAAAGTACGGGTCATAGGATCTACAGTCGGATATACTCTGTTGATCTTACCGGTAAAAGTCTTGCCTGGAAGGGCATCAGCAACAATTGTCACTGAATCACCTTTCTTCACCTTGGAATAATCGCTCTCAGACACTCCTACAAGCATCTTTACAGGAACGATCTGCTCCACAGTAAAGATCGGAGCGCTCATGCCGTAAAGGTCTCCTACATCGTAGTTTCTTGCAGTAACGACACCATTGATAGGGCTGCGGAGAGTCGTATTCTCGATCAGATTCTCCACCTGAGTCTTGAGGACATTATACTGCAACTCAATTGCATCGTAGTCTGACTGCGAAAGTCCGCCTGCCTCATAGAGAGACTTGAGACGGTTGACCTCAACCTCTGTATTCTGCAACTGAAGCTGAGCCTGAAGAAGCTGAGCCTTGTCGATCTCGGCAAGTATCTGGCCCTCCTTTACGAAGTCTCCTACCTCGACGTTGATATCTGTGATTCGTCCTGCCATCTGAGGAGCGATATTGTTCTTTACAAATGCCTGAACGGAAGATGTATAGACAACTTCCTGAGGAACCTCACGAACGGACACCTCAGCTACCGATACTGTAGGTACAACCTCTGCTGCGGCCGGAGCGCTCTTGGTTGCAGGCTCTGAGCCGGAATTGTTTCCGCAAGCTGCCACCATTACGACAGCTCCTGCGATGAACATTGTCTTGAAAATAGTTTTCATATATGTATTACCTTTTTTATTCGTTAATGAAATCCTGGCCTAAAGCCTGCTCGAGCTGAGACTTTGCTGTGAGGAAATTAAATACGGCCTGCGATGCTCCGAGCTGAGCCTGAGTGAGGGCGAGCTGGGCATCATTCACTTCGATCAGCGTGCTTCTACCCACCTGGAATGACTTTTCCACGATGTCATAAGCCTTCTGGGCAGATGCGAGAGCATCCTTGGAAGCATAGTATGACTTCATGTTAGTCTCCATGGTATTGAGATGCTGACGGATAGCGATCTTGAGCTGACGCTCCGTGTTTACTGTCTGAAGCTGCACCTGCTCATACTGATTCTTTGCCTGACGGATCTGCTGGTAACGCTTACCGCCCGCAAAAATCGGAATATTGAGGCTGAGGGCAACATAAGAATATGGAGTCCAACGATATTCGCTGAAATTGAAATCATTGGTCATAGCATTAAGGCTGAAGTTGAAAGCGAGCGCAAGGGTCGGGATATTTGCGTACTTCTGAACCTTGATGGTCTCAGACAGCATCTCCGCCTGGATTGCGAGCTGCTTCATTGTGGTGTTGCGGTCGAGAGAAATGCTGTCGTGCTGATGGATGTCATAGAACATGTGCTGCGACCAGTCATCAAGCTTTCCGGTAACGTCCAGATTCATATCCAGATCAACGCCGAGAACGGCCTTGAGCTGCCACAAGGCAAGAATCACAGAACCCTCTGCATTGTAAACGTTAGGAACCGCATTTGCCACGGTTGTCTTTGCCCTGAGAAGTTCCATATCAGATGCTTTCTGAGCATCATACTTCATCTGAGTCACCTCAAGGTTCTGAAGAGCATTCTCATAAACCTGCTTGTAGACCTCGAATGCCTCCTTAGCCAGAAGTGTCGAGAAATAAGCGCTCTTGACCTGTGTCACCATATCAAGACGGGAAGCACGAGCCTTCTCCACTGCAAGTTCCACATCCATTCCTGATATCTTCAGGCTCTTCCAGAGCTGGGCATTAACCAAAGGCATCGCAGCAGAAACACCGGCACTCCATGTGTTCCAACGACCGACCTCGAGTCCGTCCGGCATGGATGAACCGCCAGCGGCATCTTCACCGCCTTCTGCATCTGGGAGCTGGACTCCGTCCGGAATCTCCATATCCCCACCTTCACCGGTTCCGGCACCGCCACCCATTGCTCCGCCAAGAGAACTCATATCAAAATCCATGTACATAACCTGCTTCTTGATCGTTCTCTGGTAAGCTCCGGTTATGTCAATCTGTGGAAAAAGAGAAGCATAGCTGCCCTTCTTGGCATACTCAGTCCTCTTGATTTCCATATCAGCCACCTTGACTGATACGTTTTCACTTAAGGCAATTTCCAATGCCTGTTCCAATGTAATGATTACCGGCGTATCTGAAGAATCCGCCTGCTCAAGAAGAAGCTCAGCATCAGATTTCGGAGCCTCAGGCTCAGTCTTTGTTCTGTACTGGGCGTCTGCAGCAAACGGAACGGCCATCAGGCCTGCCATAATCACTGTTGATACCACTAAATTTTTCATCATGTTTATATACTAAACTGTAATTGTTTCCAAAAGGCGCATTTGAGCCGCAAATTTCATTCCATTTGGTCAAATTTTTATAGTCTGAAATTACATAGTTTTGGTTTGAAATTACAAAATATTTATATTTGGGGTTCAATCGGAACAAAATGAGCCAAAAAAGACAAAAAAACTCCAAACCAGCCGTTCTTTTCGGAGAAAAAAGCATGAAAAGGGTCGGTTATATAGACGATTTCATCTTCGCCTGTGAAGTAACAGGAGAAGACCAGATCATATACTCCAAGCCACGCAGGCCGAAATATCATCTTGTGATCATCGTCATTGAAGGATACATCAGCATGGTGATCAACGGAGAGAAGTACAGATTTGAAAAAATGTCATATATCAACCTCCCGACATGGGCAGATATCTACGAAATCGAATATGGAGGAGGCTTTCATGCAATGACAACCGCCACAGACAGGAGCGTCGTTGAGGACATCTTCAGAAACCGCAACCCGTTTCCGGTTGATTTCCAATTCAGAATAGATCATGGCCTTGGAGGCTACCTCATGAACGAGAAAGACATGCACATCCTGTGCAGGGACATTTCAAATATGATCGACTCATTGTCGAATAAGAATCATCACTTTGCCGAGGAAATCAACTACGCATACTTCTATATCCTGCTTACGGACATGGCAGATATGGTGTGGAGAAGATACGGCAGATATGAACCGATGCACCAGACCGAGATGAAGAGGGCGGACGGTATCCTGAAAGAATTTTCGGAGCTGGTCGCAGCCAACATACAAAACGAGACCAGCGTAGGATTTTATGCTGAAAAGCTCTGTATATCAAAACAATACCTTTCACTTATCGTAAAAGAAAAACTTCATGTCACGATAGGAACCGTACTCGCATCAATGCGGGCAGAGGTAGCAGCCAGACTGCTGCGTGATCCGGAACTGACAATCCAGCAGGTATCTGAGCAGATGTCTTTCGCCGACCAATCATCATTCGGAAAATTCTTCAAGAAACACGTGGGAGTATCCCCGCTGAAATACCGTCAGAACCTGAAGAAGACTCTGCTGACATTAAGACCCAAGAATGTCAAGCCACTCGTATTCTCCGCCCCAGAGGCCTAGGAACTTCATGAAATCTTCGTTTGAGAGCACTACACTTGCCGTATTGTCGCAGGGGTGGAAGCTGATTCTTTCTGCCTTCTGCAGATCGCTGTCGAGGAAAAGCTTGACCCTATGTCCGTTCGGGAAATGCTCCTTTGTAGGTTCTGTCGTGAAAGGGTCATGAATCAGCCCCAGAGGGGAAACCGATCCCGGTAACAATCCAAGGCAGCGTTCCATCCTCTCCGCAGAGGCAAAGGATAGTTTACCTTGGTGCAGCATATGCTCTAAAGCATGGATTTCCAAGGTCTTATGACACTCGAAGACCACCAGATAGTGGCGGTTGCCCTTATGATTCCTGAAGAACAGGTTCTTGCAATGGACGGAGTCTATTTCCTTCCAATACTCCAGAGCCAGTTCAATGGTAGGAAGTGGCGGGTGGGAATGAAACTCATAGCCGAGGCCGTGTTCATCAAGGAACGACAGGACCTCGGCAATGCGCTTATTTTCAGTAATTTCCATTATTTGTTCAGACTTTTTGCATAGTGAGTCGGCTGGACCTTCTGCTTTTCAGGATGGACGGCCTCTACGGGAAGTTTCATCTTGAAGCTGTATACAAGCAGCCCTATTCCAAGGATGATGAACGGAATACTGAGCCATTGTCCCATATTGAGGGCCATGCCGGCCTCAAATCCCACCTGGTCGTTCTTGATGAATTCAATAAGGAGTCTCATACCGAAAAGCACAATGAAGAATACTCCGATGAATGTTCCTCGATATATTTTCTTTGAGCAGTACTTATACAGGAGCAGCAGAACGAGTCCCAAAAGCAGGTAGCTCAACGCCTCATACAGCTGTGTAGGGTGACACGGAACCGTAAAACCAGGATTGCTCGGGTCCATAAGATGCTTTATTCCGGAATCTTTGTCATCGATTGGGAAGGAAAAAGCCCATGGAAGATTTGTCGGGCCACCGAAAATCTCCGAATTCATCAGGTTTCCAAGACGGATAAACGTAGCTGCAAAGCAGACTGCTATACAGAGATGATCAAGAATCCAAAGGAAATCAAAGTCATGTTTCCTGCCATAATGCTTTGCAAACCACCACATTGCAATGAACAATGCTATCGTTCCTCCGTGGCTGGCAAGGCCGCCCTTCCATGGTTTGAAAATTTCAACAAATCCGTCCCAACTGCCCAGATAATATGCCGGATCATAGAAGAGACAGTGTCCCAGGCGAGCACCTACTATAGTACCGATAAGCAATGTATAAAGAAGCGGATCAAGCAGCTCCGTGCTTATACCTTCCCTCTTGAAGAACCACTTGAAGATGAACCACCCAAGTATGAATCCTGAGACGAACAGAAGTGAGTACCATCTGAGCGGAAAGGAGGTCACATTGATATGCGGCAACTTAAACAGGGCAAAAATATATACGAGTGCACCAAGGATGAACCAGAAGCTTGAAAAAGCAGTTTCTAGAGTCTTCTTCCTCAATTCCTTCCGATCTGCTGCACGCTTGGATCCCTTGGAAAGATCTGCCTTGACCTGCTCATATGTAGATTTCAAATAAAAGAATCCCAACACTGGGCCTGCCAGGATGATTAAAATCTTGACAAGCATCGGATTGACCGGAATATTGAAGATTTCCGGATTAGGGTTCCAATTCACGAATAGCATGGACATGTTCTGGAATATTTTAATTGTTTTTGAACGGCAAAGATATGAAATTTAGCCATGGAACGAACAACCCAGCCATAAAAAAAGCAGTCGGCCACAAAAAGACTTGTGGCCGACCGGCTATTCAAGTGGTGCATCAGCACCGTGATATCTGTATTACTTGCGGATAGCTGCAATACCCGGAAGCTCCTTGCCCTCGAGGTACTCGAGCATTGCACCACCACCTGTAGATACGTAGCTTACCTTGTCAGCGAAGCCCATCTGGGTTACAGCTGCAACTGAGTCACCACCTCCTACGAGTGTGAATGCACCGTTCTCTGCTGTTGCCTTAGCGAGGATCTCAGCGATGCGGTTTGTACCCTTTGCAAATGCAGGGATCTCAAATACGCCTACAGGACCGTTCCAGAGGATGGTCTTTGACTTCATAAGAACCTCCTCCCACATTGCGAGAGTGCTTGGAGCTGCGTCCATACCTTCCCAACCGTCAGGAATCTCCGAGTTGAGGCAGATCTTGGTGTTTGCATCGTTAGAGAAATCGTCAGCAATCACGACTTCCTTGGAGAGATATATCTTCACGCCTTTCTCCTCTGCCTTCTTGAGAGTATCGAGAGCGAGCTGCATCTGATCATCCTCGCAAAGTGAACGACCGATCTTGCCACCCTGAGCCTTCTTGAATGTATAGACCATACCACCACCGATGATCATGTTGTCAACTGCGTCGAAGAGTTTCTCGATGATAGTGATCTTTGAAGATACCTTTGCACCACCTACGATTGCAGTCACAGGGTGCTCTGGAGTCTTGAGGACGTGGTCGATAGCCTTGATCTCACCTTCCATCACATAACCGAACATCTTGTCGTTAGGGAAGTAGTCAGCGATGAGGGCTGTAGAAGCGTGTGCACGGTGTGCAGTACCGAATGCGTCGTTGATGTAGCAGTCAGCGTAAGAAGCGAGCTTCTTCACGAACTCCTTCTGGTTCTCCTTTACCACAGCCTTTGCAGCCTTCTTCTCCTCCTCAGTAGCGAACTCGCCTCTTGGCTTGCCCTCTTCCTCTGCATAGAAACGGAGGTTCTCGAGTACGAGGCACTCACCCATCTTGAGGGCTGCCACCTGAGCGTCAGCTGCCTGGCAGTCGTCTGCAAACTTTACAGGAGCGCCGAGGAGCTCCTCAACGCGACCAAGGATGTGCTTGAGAGAGAACTTCTCAGTCACGCCCTTCGGACGACCGAGGTGAGACATAACAATCACAGCACCACCCTTCTCGATAACCTTCTTGAGGGTTGGGATAGCTGCACGGATACGTGTGTCATCTGTAATCTCCATGTTTGCATTGAGCGGAACATTGAAGTCAACGCGAACGATCGCCTTCTTACCGGCGAAATCATAAGAGTCAATAAACTGTTGCATAGTTTTATATAAATTTTGTTAATACTTTCTTCCATGGATCCCCGATCGGGTCGGGGATGACGTACCACCAAGTCGGGGATGACGTACCATCAGGTCAGGGATGACGTCATTGCCGGCCTGACCGGCAATCTAAAACCGAGCAAAGTTAGCAATTTTCGGCGAAATACAACACAAAACAAAACACCGTCCGTAAAAAAGGCATTCCCAAGCGTGCTCGGTGGTCAAAAACACTGACTACCGAGCACACCCACATGCCACACAGCGCCGCCAGAGCAGGATCGGCGTGCTCGGTGGTCGGCAAAAATGACCACCGGGCACATTGCTGCCGGAATCAGCCACAAAAACGCAGGTTTTCATGGACAAGTTTCTACAAAAGTGTATCTTTGCCGGTGAAAACGGCCGGATAGGACGGCCAACGAAAAACATTCTGCATATGATGACTATTGAAAGCCCTGGTGCATTCTGGAAGGATTATGAACTCATTGACTCCGGCAATTTCGAGAAGCTCGAAAGGTTCGGACCGTTCATCATGGCACGTCCTGAGCCTAAGGCCCTTTGGGACAAGTCACTCTCGGACGGAGAGTGGAACAAGATGATCCACACCCGCTTCAAGACCGGAGCAGGATTCGGAAAGGCCGGCAAGGAGGACAGCGGCACATGGGAACGCAAGAGGAAGATGGATGACCAGTGGTACATCCGCTATAACGGAGCGCAGGAAGGCCTGAACTTCTCGCTCAGGCTCGGTCTCACATCATTCAAGCATGTGGGAGTATTCCCTGAACAGTCATCAAACTGGGAGTATATCTACAGGCAGACCAGAGAACTGGTCGAGAAGGCAGAAAAGGAGGGCAAGCCGAAGCCGAAGGTCCTCAACCTCTTCGCATATACAGGAGCCGCTTCCCTCGCAGCAAAGGCAGCGGGCGCAGACGTGACTCACCTTGACTCGGTACGTCAGGTGGTGACATGGGCGCGCGGAAACATGGAGGCGAGCCGTCTGGACAATATCAGATGGATCGTGGAGGATGCTCTCAAATTTGCGCGCAGAGAGGCCAAGAGAGGCAACACATACCAGGGAATCATCCTTGACCCGCCGGCATACGGACACGGTCCGGACGGCGAGAAGTGGAAGCTCGACGAGTGCCTCAACGAGATGCTCCAGTGCGTGGCAGCCATCCTCGCCCCGCAGGACAGCTTCATGGTCCTCAACCTTTATTCGAACGGCTACTCTGCCGTGCTCGGTGAGACCATCGTGAAGCAGGCTTTCTGCCTTAAAAACGCATACAAGTCCCTCGATTTCGGGGAACTTGTATTACGTGACTCTTACGGCAAGAATCTGCCGCTGAGTGTATTTGTGAGACTCGCAAGATAATTACTCCTCAGCGAACATACTCATCTTCTCATAAATCGTATCAGCGATATCTGACATGCCCAGTTCATCTGCCGTGTAGTACAGATAGCCCATCGACTGCATTATCTTCTGCATCTCCGCATCAAGAGATTCAAGTACACGCTTGTATTCCAGCAGTTTATCCACATCTGCCTGGCTCTTTTTAGCGGACGATGCATAGCGGTTATATAAAGGCTCGTAATAGTTTGTATAGATTGACTGATATTCGCTGACTACATAGTCCATCTCTTCGCACAAAGTGACAGACCAGGATTTTGCCAGAGCTTTTGCCTTCGCCTCATCTTCCAGGATGTCGTATGTAAGAATTACATCATCCCAGAAGGTCTCTGCAGGTAATTCGCTCGGAGACACCCATCCTGACAGCCTGTCAGCCATCTTGGAAGCCTTTTCGCCATCCGCCTCAGCAGCATCCAGCATCATATCCACATAAAAGCCGGCTACATACTTGATGTACTCCAGAGTATCCTCATAGAAATCAGCAGCCTCAGGGGAAGTCAACTTATGGAAGAAGTTCTTCGACACATTGAGCTCATTCATGAACTGTTCCGCCAGCTTTTCCGCCTTTTCCGCCTCACCAAGATCATAATACAAGGCTATCATCTGAAGCACCCAATACTCGTTTGACAATCCCATGACCTTTATATCCAACGGATAATTCTCGACCGGGACACATTCCTGACACATATCGAGCATCTCTATTGCCTTTTCATCCTCACCGGCATCCATCAGTTCCTTTGCCACATTGACAAAGATCTGACGCTGAGAAAGAACCCCACAGAAAGTGAAGAAGTTGTGATAGTCAACAAAATAGTCTGTCCTCTTCAAGGCATCCCACTTGAAGACATTCTTCATCTTATAATAGAGGTCGTCCGGATCAGCAAAACCGATCTCCATGCTGCTCATCCTGTTCTTGATCGGTACAAACTTATATGAGAAGCCATCCCACTGCAGATATTCCTTGAGGCCGACATTTATATCTCCACCCATATTCAACAGATGGAGAGGACGGTCCCACTGATAGTTTGAAAGCAGATCCAGCATGAACAGTTCCGGCTTTGTAATATAGTTCTTGTCAGCCGGGATGGTCAACGTGATCGAATCCGGAATATCTTCAAGATATTTCTCATCCAGGATACCATATCTGATTACATTCTCCTTATTGACCGGAATAGTAAATCTTCTGGCACTCAAGAAATTACCGATCTCCTCAGATTCTCCTTCCCTTGCAATCATACTGAAGTACGGATCATCGTTGGCGATCAGGCCATATTCGGTAGAACACAACTTAGCCTTTCCGAAACGCTTCATCACTTCAGAGAGCGGCTTGTTGTCATATATCTTATTGTCATTCTCGTCTACCTCTTCATATATATATGCAAACTCGTTGGTTCCATACAGATATGTTTCATAACCAAGCTTCAGATTCAGAGGCGCCGACTCGTTGGTAGCCCATTTCATCTGATCTATATGCCAGTCTGTACCCAGAAGCGAGGTGTTGGCTATTCTGACATCAGGACGGATATTCTCAACCTCCTGAGCATACCAGAGAGGGAAAGTATCGTTGTCCCCATGAGTGACCAGAATTCCGTTTTCGCCTACCGAATTCAGATAATTGGCGGCCATCTCGACGGCAGTATATCTGTTGCTTCTGTCATGGTCGTCCCAGTTTTCCGCAGCCATAAGGGCAGGTACACCCAACATGGAAACAGTCACACATGAGGCAACCACGAGCTCCGCACTGCGAGAGCGCTTTCTTATCATGTCCGTGATCCACGCATATACGGCGACAACTGCCATACCGATCCATATCGAGAAGGCATAGAACGAGCCGGCATAAGCATAGTCACGCTCGCGGACCTGATATGGCGGCTGGTTGAGATATATGACGACGGCAATTCCTGTCATGAAGAACATCAGGAATGTCACCCATGATCCTCTCTTGTCAGACGCAAACTGGTAGAACAGTCCTATGAGTCCTAGAATCAGAGGTAGCAGATAATAATGGTTCTTGCCCTTGTTCTCGCTGAGATATGCAGGAGCATCCGACTGATCCTCCAGCCTCATATCATCAATGAAGCCTATTCCACACTCCCAGTTTCCGGCGAACTGGTTTGGCGCCTCTCCATGAAGGTCATTCTGTCTTCCGGCAAAATTCCACATGAAGTACCTCCAGTACATCCAGTTCATCTGATAGTCAAAGAAAAACTTCAGATTCTGGAAGAAAGTAGGCTTCACATAGCTTTCACCCTTATATGAAATCGTCTTCGGCTCTTCGCCGATATAGCTCATATAGAACTGCTTATGCGAGTCCACATTACTCCACATTCTTGGAAACAGCATCTTTCCTTCTGCAGGATAATCCACTTTATCCGGAGCCTTTGCATGAATATACCTGTCAGCGTTCTCATATGGCATCGGAGCCCAATATCTTTCCTCCTCCAAAGTATAAGGAGAGTCAAAGGTCTGGCCATATACCAGCGGATTGCTGCCATACTGCTCTCGTCCGAGATAACGCACAAGTGTAAACGGATTATCCGGCTGATATTCGTTTGTAGGAGTCTTGGCGCAAGAGCGTATGATGACGATTGTAAACAGGGAGAAACCGATTACAATCATGGTGAAGCAGAGAAGAATTGTGTTGAGCAGCGCATGTCCTTTCTTCATTGTGATGAACAATCCGACAAAGCAGAGAGCCAGCAGCGTGATCATGAAGAAGGCTGCTCCTGAATTGAACGGAAGGCCCAAAGTGTTTACAAAGAACAGGTCGAAATATGCCGCGATTCTTGGAAGTAACGGAATTATGCCATAGAGCACTACAGCAAGGATGACTACCGAGATCAGGAAAATCCCCAGCAGCTGGCCGAACGAATAGTTCATATCTTCCCTTTTCCTGTAGAAGAACATGAACACCAGAGCCGGAATTGTAAGGAGATTCAGCAGATGCACTCCTATCGAGAGTCCCATCAGGAAGGCGATCAGGACAAGCCACCTGTTGGCATATGGCTGGTCTGCCTGCTCATACCATTTGGTCATAGCCCAGAATACAAGAGCGGTAAAAAGCGATGACATCGCATATACCTCGCCCTCGACTGCAGAGAACCAGAAGGTGTCGCTGAAGGTATAGGCCAGTGCAGCTACAGCACCTGAGCCGAATATCGCAACCGACTGCCCTACGGAATACGAACCGTCTGCCGCCGGCTTGACAAGTCGCTTCACAAGAAAGACCGTCGTCAGATACAGGAGAAGTATGGTCAAGGCAGAAAGGATCGCATTCATTGCATTGACTGCAACGGCCGCATTTTCCGGACCGGTGAACATTGTCGCTACACGCGCAAACAGCTGGAACACAGGGTTTCCAGGTGGGTGTCCCACTTCCAGTTTATATGATGATGCGATAAACTCTCCGCAATCCCAGAAGGAAGCGGTCGGCTCTATAGTCAACAGATAGGTGACAGCAGCCACGAGAAAAACAGCGAGCGCTACTATCCTGTTCCAAAGGGTGAATTTCCTGTTATTCATATTCATATCTAAAGATTTCTCCTGTCATTCCGAGAGAAGTCGAGGAATCTGTATAAACCGGACAAATATACGACGATTATCGCTATATTTGCAAAAATAAATTTCCCGCTTATGGCAGAAAATGACTGGAAGAAAAGACTTGGGGTTGTATTCTCAACCAATCCCGACTTCGTATATGAAGAAGAGGCGGCAGAGGAGCCTGCAACAATCGAGCCTGCAAGGCAGAACCTCATAGTAAGCATAGACCGGAAAGGTCGCGGAGGCAAGCAGGTGACCCTTGTCACCGGATTCGTCGGCACAGGCGAAGATCTTGCAGAACTCGGACGCACACTGAAGGTGAAATGCGGAGTCGGAGGAAGTGCAAAGGCCGGCGAAATCACCATCCAGGGCGATTTCAGAGACAGGGTGACATCACTGCTGAAGGAGATGGGATATAAAGCTAAACGGGGCAACTGACATGCTGTACAACATTCTGGCAACAATCTCACTGATTCTTGTAATCCTTAATCTGAGAAGGCTTATAGGCATATTTCCATCACTCATGGCCTGTCTGATAAGGGCGAAGGAAAGCATCAACCTGGAGGCGAGTGCACAGCTCAGCCGAGACAGAGACCTGGTAGCTCTATTGATGGTAATACCTTTCATTTTGATTGCGTGGCAGTTCAGGCTATATGACCCGGCCTTCATCGGCAACTGCAATGAATATGTAGGACTGGGCATTACGGCAGGAGTTGCAGCTGCTTATTTCATGATCAGGAAACTTCTTGAATTCTTCCTGCGTCCTTCCAGAAGCGGCGATAAAAACTACAAGACGGCATGCAAGACGTCCCGGACGTTTTTCGCATTGCTGACTATTCTTCTTATCGCTACAGGATGTCTGCTGAGTTTCATAGGGCTTGCGCCACAGGATATCAGAACTGCAATGCTCTGGATATCAGGAGCTATATATCTGATGTTTATCATAAGAAAAACACAAATTTTAGTTTCATATACTTCTTTTTTCGCTGGTTTTTTGTACCTTTGCGCCCTCGAAATAATTCCGACTGGAGCGTTGGTCGCTTCAGCCTTTGTTTTTTAATAAAGAAATGAGCGTAAAGAAGATACTTATTTCCCAGCAGCAGCCGAAGACGGCTTCGCCTTATACAAGCATATCAGAGAAGTTCGGAGTCGAAATGGACTTCAAGCCATTCTTCAAGATGGAACCGTTGACTTCCAGAGAGTTTCGTGCTCAGAGAATCAATATTCTTGACCATACTGCAATGGTATTCTCAGCCAGAACTACCATTGATGCATTCTTTCAGATCTGCGAAGAGCTTCGAGTAAAGGTTCCTGAAACCATGAAATATTTCTGTACCACCGAAGCAGTGGCCAACTATCTCCAGAAGCATATCGTCTACCGCAAGAGGAAGATATTCTTCGGCGACGGTACTCCGGAATCCATCATCGGACTTATCGGCACAAAGCATAAGGGGGAAAACTTCCTCATCGCGACTTCAGGGAATTCCAACAAGGATGCAGTAACCAAGATTTTCGAAACTCAGAAATTCGCATTTGAAACTGCTGTATTCGTTAAACCGGTATCACAGGATCTGAAGGAAACCGACCTCCACGCATACGATCTTATCGTCCTCTTCAATCCGGCAGACGTAAAATCCCTCTATGAAAACTATCCTGAATTCAAGCAG
Source organism: Candidatus Cryptobacteroides sp. (assembly GCA_045539015.1). Lineage (GTDB taxonomy): Bacteria > Bacteroidota > Bacteroidia > Bacteroidales > UBA932 > Cryptobacteroides. Next base: position 15,183 of record JAZQEN010000108.1, on the reverse strand, counting down.
GAGAACATCAAATTCATTTCATATGGAAAGTCTGTAGTAAAATCGATGGAAGAGGCTGGTCTGGCGGTTGAGATCTCGGCACCGACAGTGGAAACACCATCGGTAGCAAAGGCCATAGAGACATATCTATCCAACAATAACTAAGGTGGAAGCTCAGGCTCCAAATAACAGGTTACCAAAACAGGAAAGGCTTCACGGCAAGACGGTCATCTCCGATCTTCTTGAGAAAGGAAAGCATGGAAGCGTCCCTGGCATGAGATACCTTATCCGCAGGGATACGGGAAACGACTATGCCAGGATACTTGTTTCCGTACCTAAAAAGACCTTCAAAAGAGCCGTCAAGCGCAACTTGTGCAAAAGAAGAATCCGCGAAAGCTGGAGAAAGCAGAAGCATCTGCTGAAACTGGACTCCGGCGCAGACATCCTTTTCATATACTCCAGCAAAGAAGTTATGAGCTACGATGAAATCTATATGACCATCGGGCAGATAATCGAGAAAATAAACAAGAAGGCATGATCAGAATACTGAAAAAGATCGCAATCTTTCCATTTATCGTTCTCATACGCTTCTATCAGATCTGCATTTCTCCTCTGAAGCCTCCGACATGCCGCTTTACTCCCACATGCTCCCAATATGCCCTCGAGGCTTTCAGAAAGCACGGCCCGTTCAAAGGATTTTACCTGACCGTACGACGTCTTTTAAGATGCCACCCATGGGGAGGGCACGGATATGACCCTGTTCCATAATTTAGCAAAAACACGCAACACAGGCTCTACAACGGGTAAAACAACACTAAAAACAACAATACAGACAACAAAGGAACAAATAAAAGGGGCCATCTTTGCCCTCGGTTAAGAATCTTATTCGTTTCTTTCTACAGGTCCTGCAAATACTTAAGAAATGTGTGCAATTCCTTCTCAGGATTTGGAGAAAGACAAATAAAAAAAAGGAAGCCGTGACGGTTTCCTTTTTTTCGTTTATACAACTGCCGGTCTAGTCGAGTTTGAGCACAGCCATGAAAGCACTTTGCGGAACTTCAACCGTTCCTATCTGGCGCATCCTCTTCTTACCCTGTTTCTGCTTCTCGAGGAGCTTTCTCTTACGGGTGATATCACCTCCATAACACTTTGCAGTCACATCCTTTCTTACAGCCTTGACTGTCTCACGCGCGATGATCTTGGCTCCGACAGCAGCCTGGATAGCAATATCGAACTGCTGACGCGGTATCAGCTCCTTCAGTTTCTCGCACATCTTGCGGCCGAAGTCATAGGCATGGTCAGCGTGTATCAAAGTAGAGAGCGCATCTGCCGGATCTCCGTTCAGAAGAATGTCGAGCTTGACAAGCTTGGCCTCCTTGAATCCTACCACATGATAGTCGAACGAAGCATATCCCTTTGAAATCGACTTCAGCTTGACATAGAAGTCAAAGACGATTTCTGACAAAGGCATCTCATAAGTAAGCTCCAGACGATCGGATGTCAGGTAATGCTGATTGATGAGGATACCTCTCTTATCCAGGCAAAGCTTCATGATAGGGCCATAATAATCAGATCTTGAGATGACCTGTGCCCTGATATAAGGTTCTTCAATCTTATCGATGAGTGTTGCCGGCGGAAGTCCCGAAGGATTGTGAACATCAAGAACCTCTCCCTGAGTAGTATATACCTTATATGAAACGTTAGGTACTGTTGTGATGACGTCCATGTTGAACTCCCTGAACAGGCGTTCCTGAACGATTTCAAGATGGAGAAGACCCAGGAATCCGCAACGGAAACCGAATCCGAGGGCAAGAGACGACTCCGGTTCGAAAACAAGCGAAGCGTCATTCAGCTGGAATTTTTCAAGCGAAGTTCTCAGTTCCTCGTACTGGTCAGTCTCAACAGGATACATTCCGGCAAACACCATAGGCTTGACTTCCTCAAAACCGGCAATTGCCTCTGTGCATGGGTTCGCTACATGTGTAATGGTATCACCCACCTTTACCTCCACGGCACTCTTGATTCCGGAAATGATGTAACCCACACTTCCGCATGGTATTTCCTGACGAGGATGCATCTTCATTTTAAGCACACCGATCTCATCTGCCGTATACTCCTTGCCGGTGCTGACAAACTTGACCTTGTCACCGGGCTTGATGGATCCGTTAATTACCTTGAAGTATGCGATGATGCCTCTGAAAGAATTGAACACTGAGTCAAAGATAAGGGCCTGAAGCGGAGCCTCAGGGTCTCCTACCGGAGCCGGAACCCTCTCCACAATCGCATCAAGCACTTCCTTTACGCCCTGGCCGGTCTTTCCCGAAGCCAGAAGAATCTCCTCCGGCTTGCATCCAAGCAGATCAACTACCTGATCTGTAACCACATCCACCATAGCCGACTCTACATCGATCTTGTTGAGAACCGGAATGATTTCAAGGTCATGCTCGATCGCAAGATAAAGGTTTGAAATGGTCTGGGCCTGAATTCCCTGCGTCGCATCGACTACAAGGAGAGCACCCTCGCATGATGCGATGGCACGGGACACCTCATAAGAAAAGTCGACGTGACCCGGGGTGTCAATCAGGTTAAGGGTATATTTCTCTCCATTATACATGTAATCCATCTGGATCGCATGGCTCTTGATGGTGATTCCCTTCTCCTTTTCAAGGTCCATGGAGTCAAGGACCTGATTTTCCATATCACGGGCGGTAAGGGTGTTGGTCACCTCCAGCATTCGGTCTGCAAGAGTACTCTTACCATGGTCGATATGGGCTATAATACAAAAGTTTCTTGTCTTCTTCATCATAAACGCATAATCGGTGCAAAGATAACAAATTAAGAAAATTTTTACCTATTTTTGTTTAAACCTATGCTGTTTTCAGCGGTCTAAATCAGGATGATTGACGAAGATATAAAGACATTGTGCCAGGAAGAGGCTTTTGAACAGGCGTTCAAGGGCATCGTAGAATCTTATACAGAAAGGCTCTACTGGCATGTACGTCGGTTCCTGTGCTCCCACGACGATACTAACGACCTGTTGCAGGACATATTCATAAAGATCTGGACAGCACTTCCGAACTTCCGGGGAGACTCCGGCGTATATACATGGATCTACCGCATCGCCACAAACATGGTGCTGAATCATCTTCGCAAGAACCGTCTTAATGCAGCCCTCGAACTCGATTCTTCAGCCGAGGCAATGATATCAAAAATAGAAGAAGATCCATACTTCAATGGAAATGAATTGCAGAGAGAGCTGCACAAAGCCATTCAGCGACTTCCTCAAAAACAGCGGCTGGTGTTCTGCATGAGATATTTCGATGAAATGAAATATGAGGAAATAGCGGAAATAACAGGAACATCGGAAGGCGCCCTGAAGGCTTCATACCATCATGCATACACCAGGATAAAAACTGAACTGGAAGACCGCTTCCTTTAAACCTTTTACAGAAACAAGTGTCAAACAAAACGATGGAAAACATGGAAAAAGATATATTGAACAGTTCGCCAGAGCTGAAAAAGATGCCCTTCAAAGTACCGGACGGATACTTTGATGAGCTTCAAAGAGAGGCATTGAGGTGCACGGAGCCAAAGAAGATGCATGTATCGATATGGACAAGGCTTGCACCATATGCATCCGTAGCTGCCATGTTCCTGTTCATTCTGGTTCTCGGAAAAGTCTTTCTCAGGAACGATCCTGGAGAAAGTGAAGCTGTGGAAGAGTCGGCAGATTTCGAAGACTATATGGTATTTGCAGGTGGCGAAACAGATATAGCAATACACAACATTGCAAGCGGACAGTTTGCCGAGAATTCGGTTGAAGATGAAGACATAATCGAATACCTTATATATATAGGCGTTTCAGAAAATGATATTGAACATTCTAAATAAATGACAGTTATGAAAAAGATCATCACATCTATCATAATGGCCGGCCTGCTTGTCGGTTTCACTTTAAATGCAGCCCCACACAAGGGATGCGGCAACGGTTGGAAGGAAAAGATGGCGAGCGAGAAGATCGCTTTCCTCACAATGGAACTTGATCTTACTCCGGAAGAAGCACAGGTGTTCTGGCCTGTCTATAATCAGGTGGAAAAGGAGAAAGATGCAGCCTTTGAGAATGTAATAAAGGCTTACAAAGTCCTCAGTGCAGCTGTTGAGGAAGGAAAATCCGAGAAAGAGACAACGGCGGCACTTGAAAGTTATCTTGATGCTCTGGAAAAGTTGAGAGCCATTGAAGATGGGGCGCCAGAAAAGCTGATGAAAGCTCTGCCGGCCGGCAAGGTAGCCAAGCTGTATGTAGCGGAAGAGAAGTTCCGCAGACAGCATATCCGCAAGCTACGTGGAGGAGAAGGGAAACCGGATCCTCAGGCAAACAAATAGAAGTCCTTGGTGAGGGAAAGATACTCTTCAGTATACTTTCCCTCATTCATTATCGTCAGGGTCTCATCTGCCGTATCCTGACATCTCTGTCTGGAAAACTCTACAATTATACGTATCGGGGATTTTCTCTGCACCGTACGCACACGGAGAATATGGAAAAGATGAAGTCCGCACATTCTGGCATAACGGCAGACAGATGATTCCTGGTCGGCCGGAAGCACAAGCGATACACGTCCGTCATCGGTCAGCCTCTCTGATGCAAATTCGAATATATCCCGATATGAAAGGCCATCCGAAGTATGCCTGGCAGCACGTTTTCTTTCATCCGGAGCTGTCAACGAGTCTTCGAAATAAGGAGGATTCGAGAATATGAGGTCATAATTGTCTGGGGTACTCTCGGCAAAATCCCTCAGCGAAAGATTGCGTATGCTGAGATGCTCCGCCCAAGGAGATTCATTGAAATTAGCGGCAGCTTCGCTTGCGGATGGCTCATCAATGTCGATTGCGTCAATCATGAAGTCATCCCCGGTCACCATCTCGTCATCCCCGGCTTGACCGGGGATACCCAAAGCCCTCTGCGCCGCCATAAGAGCAATGGTACCGGTCCCCGTTCCTATGTCCAGAAATCTCCTGTCAGCAGGACATATTGTCATGGCAGCACCAAGCAGCACCCCGTCGGTATTCACCTTCATGGCGCTACGCTCATTGATGACATTGAAATTCTTGAAACGGAATATGTTTACAGATTTCCCCATTCGGTATGCTCAGTCGAAACAACTGTTACTCACCCATAACAAACTGGCCATCAACCATATACAGCGATCTGTCACACATTTTGGCAAGGTCAGGGTCATGCGTCACGATTACTATGGTCTGCCCATACTTGTCGCGAAGACGGAAGAACAGATTGTGGATTTCCTCTTTGGTCCTGGAATCGAGATTTCCGGAAGGTTCGTCCGCGAACAATACTGACGGCCTGTTGATCAGGGCACGGGCAATAGCAACTCTCTGCTGCTCACCTCCGGAAAGTTCAGATGGCTTATGATGAACTCTCTCCGAAAGGCCAAGTTCTTCCAGCAGGGCTATGGCTTCCTGCTGAGCTTCCTTGCGCGGGCGTTTTGCAATAAGCGCCGGAATCATGACATTTTCCAAAGCTGTAAACTCCGGCAACAGATGATGGAACTGGAAAACAAAACCAACCTTCTTATTTCGGAATTCTGCAAGTGCCTTACCTTTAAGGCATGCAACGTCCACTCCATCTATAATCAAAGAACCATTATCCGGTGAGGAGAGAGAACCCAATATCTGCAGGAGAGTCGACTTGCCGGCACCTGACGCACCCATTATGGACACTACCTCAGACTTCCCTGCACTGAAATCGATTCCCTTAAGCACTTTGAGGGTCCCGAAAGACTTCTCTATACCTTTTGCCTGTATCATTGCTTTTCCAATTTGACACAAATATACAAAAAAAGAAGCGATTGAGATTTCAATCGCTTCCTGGTCGGGGTACTGTGACTCGAACACAGGACCCTCTGGTCCCAAACCAGATGCGCTAGCCAACTGCGCCACACCCCGATATCCCTCATTTGGGACTGCAAATATACGGCTAAAAAATAAAAGTGCAAAACTTTTTTACAAATTTTTGCACTTTTCTAGATTATCACGTCGGGACCTCGTCCCTCCTCAGGATAACAACAGCGGATTTTCCTGGCACCCAACCCCCTATCCCTCAGCAACTTACGCAAACCTCGTGCCGCCCAAAGGGAGCACGAGGTTTATGGAACAAGTTGAATATCAATCGATTATGCGCCAGAAGCGTATCAGTAGCCGAGATTCTGGACGAGTTTCGGGTTGTTGTCTATATATGTCTGGCGGATCGGCCACAGGTAGTTCTTCGGCTCGAAGGAGCGGGTCATGAAGTTCCGCTGGGTGAAGAAGAACGCATCGTCTGTGGTTGCCTTGACGTTCAGTCCTCTGATCGGTTTCTCGAAGACGTCCTCGGCGATCAGCCAGCGGCGAAGGTCCGTGTAGCGTTTTCCTTCGTCAAGCAGTTCGATACGGCGCTCGCGACGGATCATCTCCCTCATCTGCTCCTGAGTGTAGGATCCGGTGTAGGCAGGTATGCCTGCTCTTTCACGGATGGCATTGAGGTAGGTCAATGCCTCGGCATGCCCTGCAGTACCATAGTACTCATTCATGGCCTCCGCATAGCTCAGATAGAATTCTCCCAAGCGGAAGATGATTCCATGACGATACGGATGGTTCTGATTTCCGATCTCCGTCGCCTGAGGATGCTGGCGCTTGCGCATGAGGTAACCGCACTGAGGCGAGTCGTATGTAGGGCCGCCGTTAGCACCGCCATAAAGGAAGTCTACAAAACCTTCCAGCTGAGTCGAATACTCGCCATGCCAGAGGACAGAAACATAAAAACGCGGTTCCCTGTTGCAATACATGTTAGGCGTACCGGCCTCAGTCACCAACCCCTTGACCTCCTTTGAATTCGAACGGGTCCATGAAGTATTAGGATAATGAACATCTTCAGTACTGTAGCCGTCGGCAACATACGACGGGTCCTCATCTATTGGAAGACCGTTGCGGGTGAAGAACGCATCCACGAGATTCTGTGTGGCACCATAGGCTCCGTTACCGTCTCCATAACCATGAGGAGCCATGTTCTGGTCCGCCTCGGCATAGTTGCAGTTATTGTTGATGAAGATGAGCTCAGGGTTGTTCACGCCGGTCGCAAAATGGATGTTCATATATGAAAGGAACGGATCAAGGGTGCCATCCTCGTTGTACTGCTTGTAGAGCGAATACACTCCGAGGTCGAAGATATCCTTTATGGCATCTGCTGCCCTCTTCCATTTTTCCTTGTCATAGGTCTGAGGGAAAAGAGGCGTTCCGTCAGCGTTCCTCACGTCAGCATACATCTTGTTGCCGTTGAAAAGAGGACTGGCAGCAAGCATATGCACATGAGCGCGCACGGCCAGAGCCATACCCTTGGTGGCCCTTCCATAGTCCTCACTGACACTGCCGACCTCGAGCGGAAGCTGCTCGGCAAGATCCAGAAGCTCAGTATCAAGCCACTCAACGATCTCCTCGAAAGGAGTGCGCTCAAGCATCAGTTCCTCGTATGTGGAGTCAATGTCATAATACTGGGTCACAAGAGGAAACGAACCGTAGAACTCCAGCAGCTCGGCATAGTAGTAAGCTACCAGAAAACGAGCCTGCAGCTTCATTGAAGCCACATCCTCGGCAGTCTGCTCCGAGCCGAGCGGCTTAGCCTTCTCCTGGAATATATATGAAGCGCGCACCGCCTTGTAGACGTCTCCCCAGAGGTCGAAATAATTGGAAGTCGCACTCCAGTTTCCCTTCATGGCAGATGCTGTCCACCAGCCGAATCCGGACCATTCCAAAGGAATCTGCACATCATCGGTCAAGGTGTTAAGACCATATTTCATGTTCCAGCCCATGTACGGATCCGGAAGGTAGCTGTAGATGTTGGCAAGCCATCCGTTGGTCTTCACCACATCGTTGAAGACCATGTCCTCGGTGATGAGGTCGTCAGGCTCCTGATCAAGATAGCCGCAGCCCGCAACGGAAGTGAGGGCAAATGCACATAATATTATATATAATGTCTTTCTCATAATAAGCCTGCTTTTTAGTTGAATGAAATGTCAAGACCCACTGAAACCACTCTTGAGATAGGGTAAGCGGCGAAGCCGAAGCCTGCCAGCTCTGGATCCCAGAGGTCAAACTTAGAGAGTGTGAAAAGATTTGTACCCCTGACAAAAACACGGAGATTGTTTACCACCCTGTCCTTGCCTGTACCCTTTCTCAGGAATGTATATCCCATCTCGAAGTTCTTCAGACGCATGAAGGATCCGTCCTTGAGCCACCAGCTTGAAGACTGGCTGTTGTTTTCGTTCACTCCGAGAGAGAGTCTTGGCCAGAACACATCCTGAGAAGGATTTTCTGGTGTCCATCTGTCGTCGACATTGGAAAGGATATTGGCTACAGCACCTGATCCGGCACCCGGAATATAATACTGGTTGCGGGCATCGTCATAGTCTCCTCCGACCACGAAATCAGTCAAGGCGACACCCTGGAAGAGGGCGCTGATATCAAATCCCTTATGACGGAACGAAAATCCGAATCCGTACACAATTTCAGGAACCGAAGATCCGCCGATAGCGGTCACGTCTTCCTCATTGATCTTTCCGTCCTGAGTAAGGTCGGCATATTTGATGTCACCTGGCCTCACCTTTCCCCATGAAGGTACTGGAAGTCCAGGCTTCAGGGTACCTGATGCAGGATCAAGGAAGTCGTTGTCTGTATAGAGTCCGAGCGACTCCAGACCGTAGTTCTGGTTGATGCTGTTACCAGTGCGGGCACGTGTGGTTCCTACGACTCCAGCAGCCTCATCATACTCAAGAATAGTATTATGAGCATATGTGAAGTTCGCCATCACCGACAGGTATGTGTCACGCGAGAACGCCTTGTTGAAGGTCAGGGAAGCGTCCACTCCCCTGTTGAACACCTTACCATAGTTGGCGTATGGAGCGTTCTGGAAGCCTGATGTTTCAGGGAATATCTTTCTCTGCATGAAGATGTCCTTGCGCACTTCCGTGAAGTAATCCACAGTGAGGTTCAAGGCATCAAAGAGGCCGAGATCGAAACCTATGTTTGTCTTGGTCGCAGTCTCCCAGGTAAGGTCCGGAACACCGAACTGGTCCTCAGCGACTCCCGGATAAGATACGCTGTTGTTGTCTCCGAAGCTGTGTCCGCCAGCCGAGCCGTTGATCGTCGTCAGATAACCGAAACGACGGCCTCCTGAAATCTGGTCATTACCGGCGATTCCCATGGATCCGCGGATACGGAGCTGGTTGACTATATGCTTCACGCCCTGCATCCAAGGCTCGTTGGACACCATCCATCCGATTGCTCCCGAAGGGAAGAAACCGTAGCGGTACTTCTTGGCGAAGTTCTCGGAACCGTTGTATCCGAAGTTGAACTCTGCAAAGTAGCGGTTGTCGTAGTCATAGGCCAGACGGCCTGCAAGGCCGGCGTGACGGTATGGGAACGAGTAGATCGCCGATGAGGCGTTCTGGTCAACATAGCTGCGCATGTTCCATACGAGGAGGGCATCCACGCTATGTTTGTCTGCAAATGTCCTGTTATATGACACCGGCACCTCGAAATATGTGCTTCGGCTGCCGCCGAAAGACTTCGAGAAGCCGAGGAACTCATCTCCGGTAGAGACGATTTCCATCAGGAGTTCGCCGTTATCATCACGTCCGGTAGCATAATAATAGGTCGGCCTTCTGGTACGCTCTGACCAGTAGTCCTGGAATACGTCGAATGAGAAAGTCACCTTGGCATGGAGGCCCTGGAGAGGTTCCCAAAGCATTCCGAAATCCTGATCCAGAGTAGCTACACTCTGCAGCTGCGACTTGTAGTTGTCCTTGTATCCGGTCTGGGTCGCCATCACATACGGGTTGGCGCGGTTGGACTGAATAGGGAATTTTCCATTGGAATACACAGCCGGATGCACGATAGGCGGAATCTCGAGAGCATACTGAAGAATGCTGCTTACATTGGAGCCTGGCGCATGTCTGTCCTGCATATATCCTCCGAGGCTGAATGTGAAGAGCGTCGACTTGGTTATGTTCAGGTCGATGTTGCTTCGTACATTGTACTTTGTGAGTTTGAGTTCCGAATCAAAGGCTGCTGTAGGATCGGTAGCTATGATTCCGGACTCATTATACACTCCGAGGATGAATCGGTAGCGGAGAAGCTCCGTACCTCCGCTGACATCGGCGCTGATATGAGCGTTTGTAGCAAAGTCGTTGGTCACAAGATCAAGCCAGTCTGTCGAAGGGAAGAGGTCCGGATCTACGCCACTGCGGGTCTTTTCAATCTGCTCTGCTGAGAACGGATTGCTCATTCCCGATAATTGAGCGGCAGCATTCACCACCTCCATATGCTTTGCTCCGTCAACAAAGTCCGCGATTCTTACAGGAGTGGTGACTCCATAGTCGGCCTTGATGTTGACCTTGGCCTTGCCTACGGATCCTCGTTTTGTCTTAACTACGATGGCACCATTAGCACCACGCACGCCATAAATGGCTGTAGCGGAAGCATCCTTCAGAACCGAGAATGACTCGATTTCCTCAGGCGAAAGCTGGTCGAGCGAACGCTCGACGCCGTCGACGATCACGAGAGGATTGGAACTCGCGCCGAATGTGTTGATACCTCGGATCCAGAAGTCTGAAGCGTCATATCCGGGCTCGCCGGAACGCTGTACACCGATCACTCCGGCAATCTGCCCTGCAAGCGCATTGGAAAGGTTTGCTGTCTGGTTTGTAGCCAGCGTTTCAGGTGCTATGGAAGCGATTGCGCCGATGACGCTCTCCTTCTTCTGCGTACCGAATCCGACCAGCACAGCTTCTTCCAGGACGGTGTCGGTCTTCACCTTGATAAGCAGTTCGGTACGGCCGTTCAAAGCGACCTTCTCATCCTGATAACCGATACCGGTAACAGTGAGCACATCTTCAGCCGGAACGGTGATATAGAAAAGACCGGCCTCATTGGTTATGGTTCCGCTGGATCCGTCAGATGAGATGACGGCGATGCCTATGACAGGCACACCGGCTTCATCTATGATCTTTCCTGAGACCTTTACATCTCCGGGACCGTCGGACGCGAAGGCCTGGACAGCACCGGCAAATGTAAGTATCACGGCTGCAAGGACAGCCAGATATTGTTTTACAGTCATAGAGGTTAGTTATTTAGTTGTCTTATAATCAGGGTTTTCCACTCTGAATGTCTGCTTGTCTACACCCACTCCTGTCACTGTCAGTGATTTCCAGTGAGAAGGCAGGCGGGTAGGAAGCTGGATGATGCCGTCTTCAGTGATTTCCACACCGGCGAATCCGAAGATGACGCTCTGGAGGATGCCGCCCAGTCCCGTTGCGAATGACACGCGGGAATTGTTTGCATTCTCAGAAAGCACTCCGAAAGGAGGTCTGAGCTTGTCGGTGTAGCTCTTCTTGAAGACCTTGAAGGCAGTCTCGGGATCGCCGAGACGGGCATGCAGCACTGCGATGATCGCGTTGCTCATGGCCGGTCCGTTCGGGTCTATCCTGTCGAAATAGTAGTTGATGTCACGAAGGGTCTGCTCCGGATCAGTCACGACGCCGAGAGGATATGCTAGCATGTTGACATCGGTCTGCTTGATAAGCTGTCCGGCATATCCGGTATATTCCATGGTGACGCCGTCTGCGTCATATGTGAACACGAGATTGTCCGAAATCTCCATCCATCGAGGGTCCGCCGGCTTGCCGAGGACCTCGGCAGCCTTTGTCACGTCTCGCAGCACGCGCTTTGCCGCGCCGTTGGTGAAGGCATTGTCATCGACATTCTCCGCATATTCGTCCGCTCCGACCACGTTGATGATGGAGTAGCTTCCGTCGTCGTTCTTATGCACACGGCTTACCCAGAAATCTGCGACTGCCTTGAGAACAGGCCATCCTTGTTCACGGAGCCATTCCTTGTCATGAGTCACGCAGTAGTACTGCCACATGGCTATGCCTACATCTGCTGTGATATGATGCTCATATGTACCTGTCAATGCCCATACAGGAGTGCATTCCTCGCCTGAAGTATCGGCTTCCCAGGGGTACTGGGCACCTTTGTAGCCATGGTTCAACGCATTCTGACGGGCCTGCGGGAGGCAGTTCGCACGGTAGTCCATGAGCGAACGTCCGGCCTCCGGATTCATGACCAGAATCGGCGGATACATCCACAGTTCCGTATCCCAGAAATAGTGCCCGTTATATCCTTCGCTTGACGAAAGCCCCATCGGGGCTATGCCCACAGGGCAGTTGTCGCGGGTTATCGAATAAAGCTGATATAGTGCATGACGGATGTCGAGCTGGCTTTCAGGGTCACCTTCGATGATGACATCTCCCTTCCAGAGCTCCTCCCATGCGGCATAATGCTGTCCGAGCAGATAGTCTATGCTTGACTTATAAGCAAATGTAGCAAAACGCTTGGATTCGTTGACCGGATCCTTGAAGTCCTGGGTCGAGCACACTGCTCCGACAAGTGCAAAGCGATAGGTCTCCCCTTTCTTCAAGCGTACCGAGAACCACATTCCGTCGCGGCCCTTGGCATCGATCCTACGCACCTGCGGCTCCTCTCCGTCGAACATGAACATGGAAGACGAGCTCACGCGGTGCATCTTCGTGCGGGTCGCGGCATTCAGCTGGTAAACCAGCTGCGCGCCCTCGCCGAAGCTCGCCTGAGCATCGCTCATCTCCTCCGGAATGCCATAGACATTCTCCACCTTGAGGGTGATATCCTTCTCCGGAGTGACCTCAACAACCGACATCGCGTTATATGGCAGATGCCTCAACGCCATCACAGTGTAGCGGAACGACGCTTTGCCCTTGAGCGTGACATTGGTGGTCAGCTGAGCCTTGCGCAAATCGAAGACCTGATTCCATCCCGAGAAGTCCCTGTCTTCCACCTTCTTGCCGTCAACGGTCAGTTCCATATTCAGGAACACCGGACCGCGGGCCACACGGCTCACACCGTTCCAGCCCTCCTTGTCGAAGACGCCGGCGAGGACTATCTCACGGGCGGCGAACGGCCTGTCGTCGGTCACGACGCCAAGGCGGCCGTTCGCCATGGTCGCGCCGTTATAGTCCCTGCGGGACGTCGCCTCCATAACCCAGCCTTCCTGAGCCAGGGCCGTCAGGGACAGGCTCAGGAAGGCAAGGATTGATACGAGTTTCCTCATAGGGGATTACATAAGGTTCTGAGATGTAACGTCTTCTGCAGTAACGACGATACCCTGCGGATTAGTCACGTCGAATGTGAAGCGGATTACGATACCCTCCTCAGGATACATGATCGCATTAGGGTCAGTCGGGCTCATTCCCTGCTGGAAGTTTCCGTTGCCGACAAGGACATTCGAATAGATGTTTGTAAGACCGTTAAGGTTGGTCTTTGTCATGTCGTACTGAGTACCATAGATGTCACCCCAATTGAGCTTGGTGCAGAAGAACTTGTACTGGGCCATATTGTATACGCGAAGCGTGATCTGATACTTATAGTCATCGATCTTGGCCATGCAGTAGCCGTCAAATGTCTCCCAGTCCGACCACGCGCGTCCATCACGGACATTGCGCTGATCAGGCTTTCCGAAGTAGTAGTTGCCGAGGCACCAGATCGCCTCGTTTACTGTAATGTTGCCGGTATCGTCCCATCCGAATGTTGCAAGATCTCCGTTTGCAGAAAGCCTCTCTGTGCGGAGCGAACCCCAGTCAGCCTGGTTGGTGAGCCTGTACTTGCCGCCCTCAGCGCGGAATGTGTAAGTTCCGTCACCGTTGTTGTCGAAGAAGTCAACGTCGATCCAGAGATCGCCGGCTCCCTTGAAGCCCACAACCTGGCCCTTCTTGAAATCAACCTCTATTGTTCCAGGATAGGCAGGGTCTGTTGTTGCAGGGACCTCAACCCACATGGCCTCAAGCGGATATTTCACAGCAAATGAAACGACATCGAATGAGATTGTTCCCTGAGGGATAGCCTCGTCGTAGCTGTAGAGATCCATGTCAGCAGAATTGCTGAACTCCACATTGTCGACACTGCTTCCGCCGAAGACATACTTCGTTCCGGCTGCGTCTGCAGCCTCGAAGTGACCGGCAAGCGATGCTGGAAGCTCTCCTGTGTATGACCATGACGATCCGTCCACATTTGTCATATCGAAACTGCCGGCACCCGACACAAATGCTACTGAAGAGAACTCAGGATGCGCAAGATTGATCTTGACCGTCTTCTCTGCACGGTCCGCACCACTTCCCATCGCCATGATCATGACATCATACTCGCCGTCCGCAATGTTCTTTGTATAAGGAATTGCAAGATTTCCGGCGAAAACACCGTTTTCAGCAGTTCTCACAGTCTCTGAGGCCAGCTGCTTTCCATCGCCGATAAGCGCCACTGTCACATTCTGAGCCGAAGTGGCTGTTACTGTAAATGGCATTGTCGAACCAAAATCAGCCGACTCAGCCAGAGTGTATCCTGCAATTTCAAGAGCTGCAGGCTGCTCGTCCTTGTTCTGGCATGCTGCCACGGCAAAAAGAAGAACCGCTGCTGCCAGAAGAACCGAATGGAACTTTTTCATATTATTGATTATTGTTTAGTGTATTATTGAGGGCAAAAGGCGATGATCCGGAACTGTCCGGACATCGCCTAAAACATAATCCTGCCCCGAAGGACAGGATATGATATGTTAGAGGTTCGGATTCAAAGTCTTCCACTCTGATACAGGTGGGATGATGCCGAGGTTGATGATCTCGTCACGCATAACCTGAAGGTGTGCGTAAGATGCATCAAGAGCAGCGATCTCCTCTGGAGTACCGGTCACTTCACCGAAGTGAACGCCTGTAGCGTCGATAACTGTAGGCATAGCCATGAGAACGTTCTGATACTTCTCAGTGTTTACATAGCATCCTGCTGGCCAGTGGAACTCAGGACCGCCCATTGCAGCCTGGATCATGAGAACTGACTGATAAGCAGGGCTCTGGAATGATGAACGTCCACGAAGCTTGATGATGTTTGAACCGCCCTGGATAGTCGCGTGCTTGATCTCAGCCCACTTGTCCTCAGGAATGTTGAACTCTGCGAGAGGCTTGCCGTCAACAGTGATCTTTGATGCGAACACTGCCATTGCCTCACCATGACCGCCGTAAGTGCGTGCGTTCTCAACCTTGTACTGAGGAACGCCGAGCTCCTTTGCGATTGCTGACT
>JAZQEN010000107.1:0-34609 GCA_045539015.1 Candidatus Cryptobacteroides sp. | reverse complement strand
TTTTCTCCAGACTGGCTTCCTGCCACTATGAATGGAGTTAGCGTACCAACTACACATACCTTCCCACTTATTTTCCAGTTCAGATAATAAGGCCAGAAATAAAATAAGGCTGGGGCAACATGACCCCGGCCTTATTAACATAATCCAATTCAAATCTTTAATTATTCTTTTCCAAAGTATCTGTTGTACAAACCTTTGAATCCTTGTCCGTGGCGAGCCTCATCTTTGCACATCTCGTGAACTGTGTCATGGATGGCATCTAGGTTCTGCTGCTTTGCGAGCTTCGCGATGCGCATCTTGTCCTCGCATGCACCCTGCTCAGCGAGCATTCTCTTCTCGACATTTGTCTTTGTGTCCCATACGCACTCTCCGAGGAGCTCTGCGAACTTTGCAGCGTGCTCAGCCTCTTCCCATGCATATCTCTTGAATGCCTCTGCGATCTCAGGATATCCCTCTCTGTCTGCCTGACGGCTCATTGCGAGGTACATTCCCACCTCCGAGCACTCGCCTGCAAAATGATCGCGAAGTCCCTTCAGGATTACAGGATCTACTCCCTGAGCCACTCCGAGTCTGTGTTCGTCTGTCCATGTGAGGTCTCCACCTGTCTCGACGATTTCCTCAAAGTTCTCTGCGCCTACGTGGCACAATGGGCACTCCTCTGGAGCATTTTCACCTTCATGAATATAACCGCATACCAAGCATCTGAATTTCTTTGTCATAAGTCTTTTCCTTTAAATGTTTATATTTTCTAATTTTGAATAATTCTAATTTGTTTCTGATGCAAAGGTAGGCAAAAAATCGATACCTCCAAATATTTTTTCAAGTTTTTCTACAATTTTTAAAAAATGTCTGATTGTGCTATGCTTTGGCAACAGGTATTGTTATCTTTGCATGAGATGAAAATGTAGAATTATATGACACCTTTTTTAAAACAGGTCGCTGATCATTATTACAATTGCGGTCGGATTGAGGACAGATGTTTTATCTTTCCCAATCGCCGTTCAATGGTGTTCTTCAAGAAATATATAGCCGAAGCGGTGGTATCATCCTCCGGCAAGCCTCTCATCATGCCGTCCATGATGACCATGAATGAGTTTTTCGGCAGCATGGCCGGCAAGGTCGTTGCGGATAGGGTCACGCTTCTTGTCACCTTGTATGAATGTTATTCCCGCCTGAATCCAAAGGCGGAACCGCTTGATGATTTCATTTTCTGGGGAGATATCATCCTGGGTGATTTCAATGATACAGACAAGTATCTGGCAGATCCCAAGCAGCTGTTCACGAATGTGGCGGATTTGAAGAGTATTCAGGATTCGTTCGAATACCTTACCAAAAATCAGAGGGAGGCCATCAGTGCTTTGGCAAGACATTTTACTGAAAAGGCTGCAACCAAGTCCGATAATCCGAAAGCCAGGGATGTGAGCAAGGCTTTCCTGCAGATGTGGAATATCATGTATCCTCTGTATCAGGAGTTCAACAGGACTCTTGAGCAGCGGGGACTTGCCTATGAAGGAATGGTTTACAGATATCTTGCAGATAGGGTGACCTCTCAAAACGTCGCGGAGATCGTTGAGGGTGCATTAGGGCGGGGAGCCTATGTGTTCGTAGGTCTGAATGCATTGAATGAATGTGAGAAGGCTGTGATGGGTGCTATGCGTGATGCCGGAATTGCCGAGTTCTGCTGGGACTATTCCGGCAAGATGATCTCGGATCCGCTCAACAAGTCGTCCTATTTCATGGCGAAGAACGTCAGGCAGTTCAAACCGGCTTTCGAAATTGATCCAGAGGGAGTTTCATGCCCTGAATTCAATGTGCTCAGCGTACCGTCATCGTATGGCCAGGTCAAGCATCTGTCTCAGATACTGTCCGAAACAGGTGTGCAGTCATCCGCTGTAATACTTCCGGATGAGGGACTTCTGATCCCGACCCTTAATTCCATTGCCCCTGAAATAAAGGATATCAATGTTACAATGGGATATCCGATGTCCGCAAGTGAGCTGTGGACGTTGATGTCTGAGGTGATGAAGATGCAGATTCATGTGAGACGCAAGGACGGTGAATGTTTCTTCTACCATAAGCATCTTTGGAATATCTTTTCAAGTGCCCTTTTCCGAAAGCTTATGGACGGAGAGGAGATGGAGGAGTGCAGAAACAAGGTTGCCCAGATAAAGCTGGAGGCAAGATATTATGTGTCCCGGAAGGAACTGTCCGGATTCCAGTTGTTTGATGTGCTGTTCAGACCGGTTGTAGATGATATGTCGGTAGCTGACAAGGGGCAGATCGTGAGGCTGGCCGAGTATCAGCAAAGTGTGATTTCCTATATGGCTGTCAAGCTTCTGAAGGACCCGGATGCTGTTCTTGAGATTGATTTTGCAAAGGAATACTGGTGTGCGGTCAACAGACTGAAGGAGATGAATCTGGATATTCTCCCGGCGACTTATGTCAGATTGCTGGATTCATTGCTGGCGGGAGTAGCTGTTCCGTTCTCGGGAGAGCCGCTGAAAGGACTCCAGATCATGGGACCTCTCGAGACCAGGGCGCTTGATTTTAAAAATGTCATCATTCTCTCGTGCAATGAAGGAGTGTTCCCGCGCCGTAGCGTGAGCTCATCATTCATTCCTCCTGAACTCAGACGTGGATTCGGACTTCCTACATATGAATATCAGGATGCGGTATGGGCCTATTATTTTTACAGGCTGATTTCACGTGCAGAGAACGTCTGGATGCTATATGACTCCCGTACGGATGGACTCAAAGGCGGTGAGGAAAGCAGATATGTCAAGCAGTTGAGATATCACTTCCAGGTTCCGATCAGGTCTTATGTGTCAGATGCAGAGCCGGGGCTGCCATGCGAGGAGGGACATGAGATTGAAAAGACTGCAGAGATGCTGGATGTGATTTCAAGCAGCAGTTTCTCTCCGTCTGCCCTGCAGAACTATATCGATTGTCCGATGCGTTTCTATTATTATTCGGTTGCGAAACTCAAGAAGGAGAAGGAGGTGGCCGAGTCGATGGATCCGGCAATGATAGGAACAGTTTACCATGATACGATGTGGGCGCTGTATACTTCAGAGGAAGAAATGTTATCAGACAACGTATATGACAAGCGTGACGTAAAGCCGCCTCATATGCCTAAGGTAACGGTGAAATATCTGAAATCCTGGTCCAAGAGGGAAGATGACATTCGTAGAAAGGTGGAGTCTTTGATGCGCGCCCAGCTTGGAACGGATGAGATAGCAGGACGTAACCTTGTGACAGTCAGGGTAATCGTGAGATATGTCCGGGAGACGATAGATAGGGATGTGGAGCTCCTGACGAGTCACGGCGTCGGTCATTTTGATGTCATCGGTCTGGAACGGCCTCTGGATGCCACTATTCATGGATTGAAGTTCTATGGCGTGGCTGACAGGATAGACAGGATCGGGGATGACGGCCTTGTCAGGATGGTTGACTACAAAAGCGGACAGGATGATCCTTCCGTACTTGCAACTGACGATACCGATGCTGAGGATGTCGCACAATTGATTTTCGGCGGAGCGAAGGATAAGAGGAAGAAGGTAAAGGCTGGTCTTCAGTTCTTTATATATGACAAGATGCTGGAGGAAAAAGGTATTGCTGATCTGGGACATGTTGCCAATACGATGTATGCCACCGCAGCATTGTTCTCTGCTGCTCCGAAAGTGTGTCCGTTGAATCCTAAGTTTGCTTCCGAGTTGGACAGACGCCTGAAGGATCTGCTTGATGAGATACGGAATCCTCAGGTGCCGTTCACGATGACGAGCGACCAGGAAAACTGCAAGTACTGTGATTTCAAGATGATTTGTGGCAGATAAGGAATTGTAATTATGATAGAGATAATCAAAGCATCGGCAGGTTCGGGAAAGACATTCACCCTGGCGAAGAAATATTTGAAGCTCCTGTTGGAGACCGAAGACAGGTATGCCTATCGTCATGTCCTGGCTGTGACCTTTACCAATAAGGCCACAGATGAAATGAAGAGCAGGATCCTGCAGGAACTTCATATCCTGGCGACAGAGCCGCAGAGTTCGGATTATTATGAGGAATTCGTTCCGCATTGTTATCCGGATAATGCCTCTATAATGGAAGCCGCAAGAACGGTATTGTGCAACATTCTTCATGACTATGGTGCATTTGCTGTAAGTACCATCGACAGCTTCTTCCAGCAGGCCCTAAAGGCTTTTGCCAGAGAGATCGGTCAGTTCGCTTCATACCAGATAGAACTGGACAGGGGGTCCCTTATTACCGAGAGCGTGGATCGTGTTCTAGATTCCATGACCGGGGATAAGAAGGATGAGAAGAAACTTAAGTGGCTGACAGATAATGTGATCACTCAACTGGAGAAAGGCGAGGGATATAAGCTGGACTATGCCCTGAAGAATGTGGCTTTGCGTCTCAAGGACGAGGAGCACAGAGTGCTGATAGAGAAAGAGGGAATAGATGAGAGCGTCATATACAGCGAGCAGGGCTTGGACTGCCTTTCCAAAGGCTGTAAGACTGTATGTGAGAAGTATCTTACCATGCTGAGGGATGCTGCTCAAAGGGTATGGGATGCTTTCACGCAGGCCGGTCTTGATCCGAATAATACATCCAGAAAGTTCATGGCGAACTGGCTTGGAAAGTACCTGAGCATTAAGGACCCTTATAAGATACCTCTTCCTACCGATGCGTTCCGTGAAACCTGCGCAAAACCGGAAAAATGGTTCGCAAAGGCGAATGCTCATATGGAGCATATGGTTACGTCCGACATCATGGATGCTTTAGATGACTTCTTTGCCTTGTTCGGACTTGAATATAAGGTGTACAATACTGCACTTCTTTTGAAAGCTCAGGTATACGGCTTCAGAATAGCCCGTGAGCTTCATGACGAGTTTGAGGCTCTTCTGAAAGAGAAGAATGTGTTGAGTCTGGACGACTCGAATACCATACTGAAGAATATCATAGACGGTACGGAAACTCCTTTCATATATGAGAAGATGGGGGTGAGGTACGAGAATTTCCTTCTCGACGAGTTCCAGGATACCTCCCGCGTGCAGTGGGAGAATTTCCGGCCTCTTCTTAAGAACAGCATAGACAGCGGCTTTTATAATCTGATAGTGGGTGATGTCAAGCAGAGCATATATCGTTTCCGTGATTCTGACTGGAAACTCTTGAGGGACGAGGCTCCGGCTGCGTTTGGGAAAAATGTCAATCCTGACACATTGAAGGAGAACCATAGAAGCTTCGGAAATATAGTCAGATTCAATAATTCTTTCTTTAAGGAAGTTGCAGGCCTGCTGGATACCAGATATGGCTTTAAGGATAAGGGGGTGATAGCTTCCATATATGAAGATGTGGAGCAGCTTGTCAAGAAGAAGGGAGACGGCTGTGTCAAGCTTAATTTCTGCCCTCGCGAGTATGAGCTGAATGTGATAACTGAAGCAATTGCCGCCGCCTTGGATAAGGGGTATGAATATAAGGACATAGCCATACTTGTCCGGACTAATGATGACGGTGCATTGATAGCTTCTCATCTTATCGAAAACGGGATACGTGTAGTCACGGACGATTCCCTTCAGGTTTCTTCTTCCCTGACGATAAGAAGGCTTGTGTCGCTGATGTCCAGCATCGACAATCCGGATGACACGACTGCAAAGTATCTGGCATCCCATCTGGATATAGAGATCCCCCGGAGCTATTCTTCGATAATCGATCTATGTGAAGATCTGTTGAGAAAGCTTAAGGTCTATAATGAGACAATTTTCGATGCGGAAGTGCTTTATGTACAGTCCTTTATGGATATTCTTAGGGATTATGTGGAAAGCAAAGGCAATAATCTGCATCTGTTCCTGAAGTACTGGGCTGAGACCAAGTCCCGAAAAGCGACCATCAGCTCTCCTAAGATCGGAGATGCCGTGAGGATCATAACTATACATAAGGCCAAGGGACTTGCATTCCGATATGTCATAGTTCCGTATGTTGAAGTGATAGGTCTGGCCAGGTTTGAAAAGAAATGGTGCAAGCCGGATGTCAAGGGTACAGCTCTGGAAGGGGTTGCAGAAGGTATATATGACATTACCCTTTCGGGAAAAAGTGAACAGACCCTCTTTGCTCCGCATTATAAAGAGGAGACGTTGCTGCAGTATGTTGATAATCTGAATGTTGTGTATGTGGCTATGACTCGTGCGAAGGAGTGTATGGAGATTGTCGCATCGCTTCCTGAAGACGGGAAATGCAAGGACGTCAAGGATATGGACAATTTCTCAGATATCCTCTATTGGTATGCCAATAAACACGGAGAAAAACTTGGTCTTGTCACGGCTTCTGCTGAAAAGGTTGAAGGCGGAGAGCCGGAATATGCTGTCGAGACATATGTCTATGGGACGATACCTGAGGTTGAGAAAAAAGATGAAGAAGAGAATGAGGTTTCCCTCCATGCTGCATTCTGCTCATGGCCATTGAATCCGGACGATGGTCAGAAGGGCCGGCTCAGGCTTAATGCGGATGCATCTGATTTCTTCAGCGAAGATGGCGTCGGTACGTCTGCTTCTCAGCGTATCAAGGGCGTTATCCTTCATGAGATTATGGCTGCAGTTGGTGTGCCTGGAGATCTGGATCAGGCTGTCAGATCGGCTGTTACGGCAGGAAAACTGTCATCTGATGAGGCACGCCAGGTGCTGGAGCTTCTGCGCCGGCGCATTGAGTCCGTTAAGTCCGAGGGATGGTATCCGGATGACCGCAGTTGTGTGTTGAACGAGACTGCAATCATTGATGACAAAGGAACGGAATATCGGCCGGACAGGGTTGTAAGGCAGGGAAGAAGCGTTCGCATCGTGGACTATAAGTTCGGTGAGCATAATGCAGGGTATGAGGCAAAGTTGAGAAAGTATGCGGATGTCTGGACTGAAGCCGGCTATCAGGTGGAGTCTGCGAAATTGTGGTATGTTCATACCGGAGAGATCATTCGGGTTGTGTAATGATATCTTGAAGATATTTTGTATATTTGCAAGTTGCATTAAATAGAGAATATGGAGAATAAGGAAAAAGATACATACAAACTGCTCTATAATACAGAGAGAGTGCGTCTTTATATCCCGGAGTATGGCCGTAATGTGCAGAAGATGGTCGATTATCTCAAGACGATCGAGGATCGGGAGAAGAGGAACGAACAGGCCAGAGCTGTAATCAAGGTGATGGAGATAATAAATCCTGCAGTCAAACTGCAGGAGGATTATGAACATAAGCTTTGGGATCATCTCCATATCATTTCAGGATTCTCACTGGATGTGGATTCTCCATATCCCCTCCCGGCTCCGGAGAGCCTTAATGAGAAGCCGCAGCCTGTGCCGATAGAGAAGCGTCCGGTAAAGGCTACGCATTACGGACGAAACATAGAGAGCATCATAGATCTGATTGCGGGAATGGAAGATGGTGATGCAAAGGTAGAGATGCTGAGAGCTCTGGCCGTATATATGAGGCAGCAGTATCTTATCTGGAACAAGGATACAGTTGCTGATGAGACGATTTTCCAGGATATAGAGAAGCTGTCCGACTACAGGATTAAGGTGCCCGAGGGAATGAGCCTGGGCAGGGTCGATGCCGGTGCTAACTTCTCACGACCTGGACAGGGACAGGGTAGAGGCGGAAAGAATCAGAAACAGAGGAATAATCAGAAGAACTGGAAACAGCATAAATAATCATGGCTGAAAGAAAGAAAACCAATAAAAAGAAGAAGGGGAATTTTCTTGACCGCTTCAAAATAAATATGACTCCGGAAGGAAAGTCGCTTTTGCGCAGATGTATAAGCGTGGCGATTTTCCTGTTTGCCGTTTTTTCACTGGTGTCATCAGTGTCTTATCTCTTTACGTGGAAGGAAGACCAGAGCCTTGTCTCTCAAGCAGCTGTAGCTGGAGAGCAGGTGTCGAACCTTGGCGGCTCTCTGGGACTCAAGTGGGGTAGTTTTCTGGTAGCGGATTTCCTCGGATTGGGAAGTTTCGCTTTCATATTCCTGCTTGGATTCTATGCGGTGCGTCTTTTCTTCTGGAAAATGGATATCGGAATACTTCGCGTTACATTCATTACTGTAAGCGGAGCGTTCATCGCATCGTTGGCTCTGTCTCTGATAGGTTCGGATGTAGTCTTCGGAGGTGGTCTCGGAGGCGATGCCGGTCAGGCTGTGATCTCTATGATGACTTCGCTTGTAGGAACCGTGGTTTCGATTTTCCTTGTACTGGCATTGGCGGTGTTGTGGCTGCTGAGTGTGAGCGGCAGGTTTGCACATTGGTTTGCCAATACTGGTGAGAATGTGGGAGTCAGACGTGACGAAGACGTTCATGATGGTGATCAGGACGATGATGACGATGACGATGATGATGACGAAGATCAGGACGACGTGGATTATCCTGTAGACGACGATGACGATAATCCTGAGGATGGCTTGGACGAGGACGGTCAGGACGAGGATGGCCTGGACGAGGACGATCAGGACGAGGACAGTAATACGGATGATGGCCAGGACGAAGATGTGGACGATGGTAGTGGAGACGACGAAGTGACTGTTCAGACGGATGATGAAGATATCGAAGTGGTAAGAGATGAGGATGGACTGAATGTCGAGGTAGAGGAGGAACTTCTTCCGCGAATAGACAACAGGGAGGAGGTAGACAGGTATGAGTTCCCGTCTTTGGATCTTCTTGATGATTATGCGGACGGACAGCATAAGGTGAGTCAGAAGGAACTTGATATCAACAATGCGAGGATCCGCAGTACCCTCCAGAACTATAAGATTGCTGTAGAGAAGGTTACGGCTGTAGTCGGACCTACAGTCACGCTTTACAAGGTGGTTCCGGCTCCTGGAGTCAGGGTGTCGGCTATCGAAGGACTACGAAGGGAGATTGCAATGGCTCTGGGAACAAGCGGTGTGCGTGTGGTGACATTGCCTGACAGCGTAGGTATCGAGGTGCCTAACGACAGGGCTTCCATAGTGCCATTGAAGGCTCTCCTCAATTCGGAAACATTCCGCTCCAACAATGCGGAGCTCCCTATTGCACTGGGATATACCATCACTCAGGAAGTGAAGACCTTCGACCTTACTGATGCGCCGCATCTGCTCGTTGCGGGTGCTACAAAGCAGGGTAAGTCAGTTGGTCTGAATGTGATAATATCGTCTTTGCTCTACTCGAAACATCCTTCGGAACTGAAGTTTGTGTTCATAGACCCGAAGATGGTGGAGTTTACCCACTATAATGCACTCCTGAAACATTATCTGGCTGTCCTTCCTATGGCGGCAAGTGAGGAAGACGAGAAGCAGAATGCAATCATCAAGAATCCTGTTCAGGCAGAACAGGTGCTCAACTCCCTCTGTGTTGAGATGGACGAGCGTTATAAGTTGCTTGCGACTGCCGGAGTCAATGATTTCAGGAGTTATAACGAGAAATACAAGGACCGCTATCTGCTTCCGACTGACGGACATAAGTATATGCCATACCTTGTGGTAGTTATAGATGAGTATGCCGACCTCGTCATGGCTGGAGGTGCATCTCCTGAGGCGAAGAAGTCTGCAAAGAATATCGAGTCTTCTATTATCCGTCTTGCGCAGAAGGGTAGAGCTGCTGGTATCCATGTGATCATTGCTACTCAGCGACCTTCTGTGAATGTGATTACAGGTCTTATCAAGGCTAACTTCCCGACAAGAATCGCCTTCAGAGTGCTTTCGGGCCCGGACTCTAAGACTATCCTTGATACCACCGGAGCGGAGAACCTCATAGGAAAGGGAGATATGCTCTACTATGCCGGTGTGAAGATGGAGCGCGTGCAGTGTGCTCTGATCAGCATGAAGGAAATCAAGAAAGTTACCAGGTTCATCGGTGAGCAGAACGGCTACAAGCAGTGCTACAGCACTCCATATTACCTTCCTGTCCCTGTTTCGCAGGATGGAGAAGCCGGCGGAGGTACAATCGATATGCAGAATATTGACGCAATGTTTGAAGATGCGGCACGTCTGGTGGTCACCAATCAGAAGGGTTCGACTTCCGATCTCCAGCGTAGGTTAGGCATGGGATATGCAAGGGCTGGACGAGTCATGGACCAGCTTGAGGCAGCGGGAATTGTAGGCCCTCAGGACGGCTCGAAGCCGAGAAGTGTTCTGGTCGGTGATCTTAGAGAACTCGAGGAAATCCTGGCATCATTCTTAAAATAGACTGAATGAGATTTGTAAAATCAATATTGTCGGCTGCATTGTCTTTACTGTCAATGCAGTCTTTTGCTCAGACCCCGTTGGACGCTCTGTGCAGGATGTTTTCATCAGGAACCGTTCAGATGGATACGGAGTATCATATGGACGTCCGTAATATGCCGGTTACCGGAAGGTCGGAGCTGCTTGTCCAGGGGAGCATGTATCATATGAAGGGAAACGGTATGGAGGTGTTCTGCAATGGTGATGCAGTGTGGACCGTGGATGAAGCCAGCCGTGAGGTAGTGGTGGAGCCATGTGGGGTTTCATATGACAGTTATATGGCAAATCCGCTTCTTCTGCTGTCAGATCTGGAGGCTTTCTTTAAGATACAGAGCCAGAAGAATACAGGTAATCATTTCGAATATGTGCTGGAAGCAGTGCGGGACTTCGGAGTGGTACAGGTAGAGCTTGTTCTTAAGCAGGATGGCAGCGTGGTCAGCGGACGGTTTACCTTGGATGATGGTAATGTGCTTTATGTCAAGGTACTTTCAATGAAAAAAGCTGAAGAAAGACCAGCGTCCTTCTTCAGCCCTCAGCGTAAATTTGATTCGGATTGGATAGTTACCGACCTGCGGTAAGTCACAGTCCTTTATTTCTTGCGGACGCATCTGACTGATGCTCCGAATGAATTCATGTCTCCTTTTGCAATCATCAGGTCAGGCTGATCACTTATGATGTATCTGTAATATGCCATTCCTTCTTCGTCTGCGACAGTATCTGCTGTCCAGAATGCAGCGTATTTCTGATATCCGGTAAATGATGCCTGCGGGTAGCTGTAGTCAAGGTTTTCGTCTTCCTGGACATTCTCTGCCTTCTTGCCTAGCATCGCATATCCTGCAGAGATGATGGAAACTCCGCATTTGTCGGTGATGTCTCCTACCTGAGGCCAGTACTCCCACATTCTTTCTCCGTTGAATGAGGCGTTTGCCATAAGGGCTGCTGCAACACCTTCTATGTCAGAGTATATTTCAGTCTCATCGGAAGCACCGGCTGCCTTCGCAAGTGCAAGCCAGTCCTCCTCAGTCGGAAGTGACCAGCCTTCCGGACAGACTTTCATGGCTTCCTCATAAGTATAGTATCTTCCGAAGACCTCGTCCATGGCCTTGCAGTTCACATATGGAGCTCCGAACCTGCTGTCTGCAACGTTTGTTTTCAGCCAGTCTGTGTCTCCGACTGCAGCATAATAGTATTTCTTTCCATCAATAGTGACAGATGGCGTGCTTTCAGTAATGCCGAGACCTGTTATTGACTCATCCACACCTCCGCTTACGACAGTGCTGTACTTTGTTGCCGAACTCGATGCATAGCCGGATGCAAATGCATTCGTATATACCATATACGTCTTGAGAGTATCGGAGAAGGTATGTGTGAACGAACCGTCTGACGGGAGGCCGGCCTTGTCCAGACCGTTCTCGAAACGGGTAGTGTCATATTTGACCATGGTAGGAGTAACCTTCCATGAATATCCGATTTCCTTGCCTTCAGGATGGGCCAATCCGCGTGGCGTCATTGTGATTGTCGCCCCTGGCTTTACGAAAGTCGGTACGGAAAACGTGTACGTTCCGCTGAGAGAAGGCAATGTGGTGTCTTCGTCGTCTTTCTTGCAGGAAACCGCAACGATCGCCATCATTGCAACGAGTACAAGTGAGTACAGCTTGTTATGCCTCATTTCTATATTGAAAGTTTACCGTTAATTTTAATGAACAAACATGCAAATATGCACATTTTAATTTGAAAAACCGCTACCTTTGTACAAATACTTTGCCTTCCGGATTTATATGAAAAATAAATTGAGACTCTTTTTTATTGCGCTGGTGGCTCTGGCAGCATGTTCGTGCGTCCGTGAGCGTGATCAATACATAGTTATAGAAGGATATGCACAGGGTGGGGTGTACTCGGTTACTCTCAATCTCAAGGGTGTAAAGGCGGATAAATATGAAATCCGTGATTCTATAGAGGCGATTCTCCATAATGTGGATACTACATTGTCCGGATATAACAAGAATTCCCAGCTCAGCAGATTCAATGCCGGAGATGCAGTTGTTCCGAATGGTCTCTTTGTGGATATGTATGCCAGGGCGAGGGATATATATGACGAAACCGGAGGGGTTGTTGATGCTGCCTGCGGACCTTTGTTTGACCTCTGGGGATTCGGATTCAAGACTGGAGAGATGCCTGATGATGAGACTGTGAGACATGTTATGAGGGATTCCGGTATGCAGCGTCTCAGGTCAGATATCGGTGCCGATGAACTTCTGACCGGGCATGATCTGCTGAAAGCTGATGCCGGTCAGGCGCTGCCGCAGCTTAATTATAATGCCATTGCCCAAGGTTATAGCTGCGATCTGGTTGCGGAATATCTTTATTCGATCGGAGTGAAGGATATGCTGGTCAATATAGGGGAGATCTTCTGCGACGGAAAGAATCCGTCGGGGCAGCCGTGGACGATAGGAATTGACAGGCCAGTCGACGGAAATAATGAACTCGGAGCCCAGCTGCAGGGAGTATTCAGTGTGCCTGCCGGTGCTCATGGTGTCGTTACTTCTGGAAATTATCGCAAGTTCTATATCAAGGACGGTAAGAAATATGCCCATTCCATAGATCCCCGTACGGGTTATCCTGTGACTCATAACCTGCTGAGCGCTACCATTATAGCGGATGATGCCATTACAGCAGATGTCTATGCGACCTACTGTATGGTGGTCGGTCTGGAGGCATCCAGGGAGTTTCTAAGCACGCGCGATGACATGGAGGCATGCCTTATTTACGATGATGGCGGCGTCTTCAAGACCTGGTGCACTTCTGGTTTCCTTCTGGAGGAATAGCCCTGGGCTACATTGTGGCGATAAGGTGCAGGGAATCTGTCATTGCTCTCGCCAGCCATTCGGTTGCGGCCAGAAGGAATGAAGGACAGTATCCGGCGAGCGACAATGCCAGACAGATCAGCCCTGCCGGGATGATAAGACCGGTAAGCGGGATGGCAATCAGGTTGGTCAGCAGAAAATGTTGGGGGAAAGTTCCGAAATAGTAATATGCAAGCGGTCCTGTAGTTATCTGACATGCAATTGACATCGCCGCTGAGTTCCATATCCATCTCAGTCCTTTTCCGAGGATCCCCGCCATTCCCTTCCCGGTTTCATGTTCCTTCCAGAAGCTGTTCAGCCATGGAAGTATGAATGCAATCCCTGCCATTGCCGAGTAGGAGAGCTGGAAACCGATGTCTTTGATGGATGATGGCGAAAATGTAAGCTGAAGAGTTATGGCGGACAGCAGGATTGTCCCGGTAGAGTGTGACCTTCCGCTCATCGAGGCGATTTCCCTCAGCAGGATGAACAGAAAAGCCCTTGATATGGATGCTCCGGCACCGGTCATCATGGTGTAGAATCCACAGGCAGCTATTATCAGGATAGAACGTATCCTTTTGAGAGTGAGGGTGTTGCCCGCAATTGACAATGTCTTGGAAATTGTCTTGTATATAATGCCAAGATGCAGGCCTGATAGAGCCAGTATATGTGAGGCACCACTGTCCCTGAAGGCTTGGATGACATCCTGGTCCAGGTCTCCCTTCTCTCCAGTGAGCAAGGCCTTCATCAATGCGTTTGTTCCGTAGTCTTTGAATGGGATCCTGTCTATTGCGGCCTCCATCCTGGTTCCCATCTCCAAGGCGGCCGGACCCAGCCATCCTCCTGCCGGCAGGTCGCTTATCTGCATTTCGTTTCCGATCAGTCCTGTAAAGCTCCCGCAGCCGAATGCTGAAATGAAGACCAGCACCGATCTGCTCCATGCATCCGTCTTGAATCCGTGCGCCAGAAAGAGCAGTGGCAGGACAGCTGTCACTATCGCAAGGCAAGGCAATATCTCAACCGGGAAAATGAAGCGGGGTTCCGTCATTACTGAAACACCTGCTCCTAGGACAAATGGGAACGCAAAACCCATCAACTCTCTCTCCACTTTCATTTCGTCCCTCTTTTTTGCTAAAATAGCGATAATTTTTTATAACTTTGCGAAGATGTGCATGAATTTTTAACAAAACAATATAGATATGATCATTTTAGTACTCAATTGCGGAAGTTCATCGCTCAAGTATCAGCTTCTGGATATGAAGAGTGATGAGGTTTACGATCTGCTTGCCAAGGGTCTGGTAGAGAGGATCGGTATGGAAACAGGATGCTTGAAACACCAGGCTACCGGAAAGGAAAAGTTCGAAAAGGAGATGCCGATTGAAAATCATACCGTTGGTATTCAGGCTGTTATGGATGCCCTCCTTGATAAGGATCATGGTGTCCTCAAGACTCTTGAAGATATTGAGGCTGTCGGACATAGGGTTGTCCATGGCGCAGAGGAGTTTGTATGCAGCCAGCTGATTACTGACAAGGTCGTGGCTCAGCTTGAGAAATGCTCGGTGTTCGCTCCTCTCCACAATCCTGCCAACATCCTTGGAATCAAGGCTGTTTCTGCAGTCCTTCCTACAGTGCCTCAGGTGGGTGTGTTCGATACTGCTTTCCACCAGACAATGCCTGACTATGCATATATGTATGGTCTTCCTTATGAGTATTATGAGAAATATGGCATCCGCCGTTATGGCTTCCATGGCACCAGCCATAAGTATGTTTCTGCCAAGGGTGCCAGGTTCGCAGGACTTGATCTGGAGAATTCAAAGATCGTTACCTGTCACCTCGGAAACGGAAGTTCCATCGCTGCTGTGCTGAACGGCAAGTCCATCGATACTACAATGGGATTCACTCCGCTTGAGGGTCTCATCATGGGAACACGCAGCGGAAGCCTCGATCCTGATGTGGTTACATATATCCAGGAGAAGGAAGGACTTTCAGCGTCCGAAATGAGCAAGGTTCTCAATAAGAAGAGCGGTTTCCTTGGTCTTTCATGCGTTTCATCAGATGCGCGAGACCTGGATGCAGCTGCAAATGAAGGCAATCCTAAGGCTAAGCTGACTCTCAAGAAGCTTACATACGAAATCACAAAGTATATCGGTGCATATGCTGCTGCGATGAACGGTCTCGACCTCGTGATCTTCACAGGTGGAATCGGTGAGAACAACAGCCGTCTCCGCCGCAGGGTGTGTGAGAATCTTGCCTACCTCGGCCTTGAGTTTGACTACGATGCAAATGCCGTACGTGGCGTTGATACAATCATCTCTGCAGCCGGTTCAAAGGTAAAGGCTGCCCTCATCACCACCAACGAGGAGCTGATGATTGCACGTGATACCATGAATATCGTTCAGAACGAAGAATAACCGGATTATATGCTGACCACATTCGAACAGATTTATGCCGAACTCCGCAGCCGCGGTACAAGAAAAAGAATGATCGCGGCCTGGGGAGTCGACAGTCATACAGTTGCTGCAGCTGGAAAGGCAGTTGAGCTGGGACTGGCAGATGTGACTCTCGTCGGAGACAAGGATATGATAGCTGCGGCTTGCCGTCAGGAGGGAATAGATGAAGCATCTTTCACCATCGTCCACAATCCTGATGAATTGCCTTCAGTGGCACAGGCGGTCCAGATGATCCGTAACGGCGAGGGTGATTTCCTCATGAAGGGACTTTGCTCTACCGACAAGTTCCTTCGTGCGATCCTCAACAAGGAGACCGGACTTCTGCCTCCTAAGGGAACGCTCACCCATTGTACTACTCTGGAGATTCCAAGTTATCATAAGCTTCTCTTTGTGGGTGATGTGGCTGTGATTCCGGCACCGGACCTCAAGCAGAAGCAGATTATCATGGAATGTCTGATAAAGACAGCCAAGGCTGTTGGAGTCCAGACTCCGAAGGTTGCCCTTATTGCAGCTACGGAACAGGTGCTTTCAAGCCAGCCGGCGTCTGTGGAGGCTGCAATCCTGGCGAAGATGGCAGACAGGGGACAGATCAAAGGTTGTGTGGCTGACGGTCCGCTTGCCCTTGATGTCGCTCTAGATAAGGAGTCTGTGGAGATCAAGGGAATAAAGAGCCCTGTTGCTGCAGATGCAGACTGCCTTCTCTTCCCGAATATCGAGTCCGGCAATGTGTTCTACAAGGCAAACTCCAAGCTTGTCCCAGGCGTGAAGCAGGCTGGTATTCTGGTAGGTGCAAAGGTCCCATGTGTGCTCTCAAGCCGTGCGGACAGCATTGATACCAAGCTTAACTCGATTGCGATAGCAGCGATGTCAGTTAAATAAAGACTATAACCGATAACCAATATTATAACACTATGAAAGGTAGAATACTGGTAGTAAATACCGGCTCCACCTCGACTAAGATCGGCTTCTATGATGCCGGTGAAAAACTGTTCGAGAAAAATCTGACCCACTCGGCTGAAGAAGTAGCAGCGTATGCATCTGTAATGGATCAGGGTGATATGAGACGTAATGCCATCACTGATTTCCTTGCCGAAAAGTGTGTCGCTCTTGAAACGATTGACATTTCAATGGCTCGCGGAGGTCTCATCACGCCGATAAAGACCGGTGTTTATGAGGTCAATCAGGCGATGCGTGATGCCCTCATGTCGGGAAAGGACGGTGTGCATGCATGCAACCTCAGTGCGCTTATCGCCGATGATATAGCCGTGGAAGTCAACAAGGCCCGGGAAGCAAAGGGAATTGCTGAAAAATGCCGCGCTTTCATTGCAGATCCTCCGATGGCGGATGAAATGCTGCCCGAAGTGAAGGTAGGCGGTCTTCCTGAATTCACCCGCAGAACCCTTTTCCATGCTCTGAATTCACGTGCAATGGTGCGTCGCTATGCACGTAACGTAGGCAAGACCAATAAGGATGTCACTGTGATCGTAGCTCATATGGGTGGCGGGTCATCGGTTTCCCTTCATAGGAACGGACTGGTGATCGATACAAATGACGCTCTCGGAGGCGATGGTCCTATCAGTCCGGAGCGCGCAGGCTCGGTTCCTGGTTTCCCTCTCGTTGAGATGTGCTTCAGCGGAAAGTATACCAAGGATGAGGTAAAGAAGAAACTTGTAGGCAAAGGTGGCGCAGTCGCATATTTCGGTACCAATGATATCCGTACGGTGAAGGAAAGGGCAGATGCCGGAGATGCTCAGTGCAAGCTTTTCCTTGAGGGATTTGCTGTTTCTGTTGCCAAGTATATCGGTTCACTTGCTACCGTTGTGGGAGGAAAGGTGGATGCCATCGTGCTTACCGGAGGTATTGCTCACAGCAAGGAAATCGTGGCTGATATTACCGAAAGAGTAAAGTTCATCGCCCCTGTCGAGGTCTATCCTGGAGAGGACGAACTTGCTTCGCTTGCGGAAAACGGATATGGTATTCTCGCCGGTGAATTTGAGATCAAATACTATGGTCAGGACGCTCTTTGATAAATAGTCATTATTTCGTGACAAAAAATCATACGATGTAAGCCTGTTATTGATTATATTTGCGATAATCACTAACAGGCTTTTTTATGACCACATTTAACACTAGACTGATTCGACTGGCAGCAGTTTCTGCCTTGACGGTTTCTCTGGCTGCGTGCAGCAGTAACGAGTATGAATTTGAATATCTCTATGAGGATCTTCCGTTCGGGATGGAGAGGGTACAGCGCCCTCAGATTCCTGACAACGAGGTAAGCATCATTGACTTTGGCGGTGTCGGGGACGGTGTCTGTCTCAATACAGATGCTTTTGCAGAGGCTATGGATGCGCTGTCTGAAGATGGAGGTGGACGACTCGTGGTGCCTGCAGGAGTGTGGCTCACAGGCCCGATCACTCTCAAGGATAATATCGAGCTTCATATAGAGCCTGACGCTGTCCTCCTGTTCTCGACTGACAGGAATCTTTATCCGATAATCGAAACAGTATTCGAGGGCCTTGATACCAGACGTTGTCAGGCTCCGATAAATGCTGACGGTGCAAAGAATATAGCCATTACCGGCGGCGGTACCATCGACGGAAACGGAGATTCATGGAGGCAGGTGAAGAAGTCCAAGATCGCTCCTTCGCAGTGGAAGGCTCTGCTTGCAAGCGGTGGCTTCACAAATGAGAAGGGTGACCTCTGGTATCCTGATTCGACCTCATACAGAGGTTCTGTGGTAAGTGATGCGTTCAATGTGCCTCAGGGCCTTGTGACCGATCAGGAGTGGGAGAGTGTGAAGACCTATCTCAGACCTGTCCTCATCGGTCTCAAGAATTGTGAGAATGTCCTCCTCGAGGATTGCCTTTTCCAGAATTCTCCATGCTGGAATATTCATCCGTTGATGTGTAAAAATGTGATTATCAATAATATCCGTGTCAGAAACCCGTGGTATTCCCAGAATGGTGACGGTCTGGATGTGGATTCATGCGAGAATGTCCTCGTGATCAATTCGAGCTTTGACGTGGGTGATGACGCGATCTGCATCAAGTCAGGAAAGGATGAGGATGGCCGCAGAAGGGCAAGGCCTTGCCGCAACCTCATTGTCGACAACTGCTTCGTGTTCCATGGACACGGCGGATTCGTGGTCGGCAGCGAGATGTCGGGCGGAGTGGAGAACATCAAGGTTTCCAACTGCCGTTTCCTCGGCACAGACGTCGGACTCCGCTTCAAGAGCTGTCGCGGCCGTGGCGGTGTCGTGAAGAATATCTTCATCGAGGACATAGTGATGATGAACATTCCTACAGAGCCTCTCCTCTTCGACCTCCACTACGGCGGAAAGTCGGCTGTCGAGGCTGCTGCAGAGGGTGCATCGCCGTTTGACGTCGAATTTGTAGAGGCTGATGAGACCACTCCTCAGTTCAAGGATATCCATATCAGTGACGTGGTCTGCAGCGGAGCGGCAAGAGCCATGTACTTCAACGGAATTCCGGAGAAGAATATCGAGAATATCGTTGTCGAGAACTGCAATATAGTTTCAGACAAGGGTGCCGATCTCAGGTATTCTGATGGAGTCGTCCTGAGAAATGTGAATATAAACCAGAGTGCTGGGGAAGGCTACAGCATAGCTAACTGCAGGAACGTGGTCATCTCCGGCTGTAAGGATGCATCCGGTGCCGCTCTTCCTGAGGTGTTCCAGTATAATGCTCAGAATCTGACAATTGAATAGCATGAAAAGGATATTTATGTTTGCAGCTGCACTCCTGGTCGGTGTGGCGCTGATGGCCCAGGATAAGATCGTCCTCCGTCTTATGGGTGACTCTACCATGGCTGACAAGGACCTGTCATATGAAAATCCCGAGAGAGGATGGGGACAGAGGCTGAAGTCTCATGTGGATACAAATGTGGTTGTTGCCAATTATGCCCAGAATGGAAGAAGTACCAAAAGCGTGCAGACTCTCGGAATCTGGGACCGTGTGAAGGCTGATCTCAAGGCGGGTGAGTATCTTTTCATACAGTTCGGTCATAATGATTCAAAGGAGTCGGATACCACAAGATACGCTGCTCCGTTCGGAGCATATCAGGATAATATCCGCCTGTTTGTTGACTATGCTCTCGAAGTCGGTGCCAAGCCTGTACTTTTCACTCCTGTCTCAAGGAGATGGTTCGATGATGAGGGCAACCTCAAGAGAGATTGTCATGGGGATTATCCTGCAGCAGTGACTCAGGTGGCCCAGGAATATGGACTTCCTATCATTGATGCAAATACGATAACCCAGGAGTGGCTTATCGGTTTGGGTGACGAACCTTCACGTAAGTACTACATGTGGGTGGAGAAAGGTACAAATCCTAAGCATCCTGACGGAAAGGTTGATAATACCCATACTAACGTTGCCGGTGCGCGTCAGATCGTGAATCTGCTACTTCCGGAAATCGTGAAGGTGATACCTGAACTGGCAGAGCATGTGGTTGAATATGATTTCGTGGTTGCAAAGGATGGCAGCGGCGATTTCTTCACTGTCCAGGAGGCCGTTAACGCTGCCCCTGACTACTGCAAGCAGGATGAGACTACAATCTACATCAAGGATGGAGTCTATGAGGAGAAAGTGACCATTCCGACCAACAAGCAGCGTCTGCATCTCATAGGTCAGTCTCCGGACAAGACTGTGATCAGATGGAGTGACTATGCTAAGAAGAACGGTTCTACTGGCTATGAGATGGGTACTTCGGCTACCTCGACGGTGTTCCTATACGGAGATGATTTCCTTGCAGAGAACATTACCATTGAGAATGCTGCAGGCGAGGGCCGCGAGATAGGTCAGGCATGCGCAATTACTGTGGATGCAGACAGGGTAGCCTTCATAAACTGCCGTTTCATTGCAAATCAGGATACGATCTATACATATGGCAAGGGCCAGAGACAGTATTTCTACAACTGCTGGATAGAAGGTACTACAGACTTCATATTCGGAGCATCGACATGCTGGTTCGAGAACTGTACCATCCTCAGCAAGAGGAACAGTTATGTGACTGCCGCTTCTACCCCTGAAGGAGCGGAATTCGGCTATGTCTTCAAGAACTGCCGTCTGATCCATGACGAGAAGACAGACAAGGTCTATCTTGGACGTCCTTGGCGACCTTATGCCAAGACTGTCTTCATCGATTGCGAACTTGGCGACCATATCCTCAGTGCGGGATGGCATAACTGGGATAAGAAATATGCAGAGAAGACCGCTTTCTATGCAGAATACTGCAGCAAGGGACCGGGTGCGGCACCTGAGAAGGACAGGGTTAAATGGAGTCACATTCTCAAGGCGAAGGATGTGAAGAAATATACTCCTGAGAATGTCCTGAAGACCGGTACGGAGATCGACAAGCATGGAAATGCCGTCAAGGTAGAGTGGTTTTTCAAGGTTTTTTAATAAATTCAGAAGATGAAATCCAAGGTAGCTGCGATAGTCCTGATTCTGTTTCTGGGGGCGGCCTTCTCTGAGGATGCGAGGGCTGAGTCTCTGGAGGTGATGTATGAGCATTACTCATCTGATGACGGACTTCCTCATAATTCCATATGCGATATCCATCAGGATTCGCGCGGCTACCTGTGGCTGTGTACATGGTATGGCTTAAGCCGTTTTGACGGTAACTCATTTGTCAACTATACCATGCGCCCGGGAGATTATTCGATACTTTCCCACAACAGGATATTGTCAGTGGATGAGGATGTTGCCGGATATCTTTGGGTGACAACCTATGACTATCATCTGTATCGGTTCGATGTGGATATGGAGCAGTTCGTTGCCATCCCCGGTGATCTGGATGGTTCCCCTGCGCTCAGTGCCAAGGTTGACAGATGTTTCGATGACAGCAAGGGAAATATGTGGGTGGCTCTTTCGGGAGCAGGGCTTCTGATGGTCAGACCTGATCTTTCATATGAGGTGTATTTCGGTGACACTTCAATCGGAAGAGAAATTTCAGGTATATATGAGGGCGCGGACGGCAATGTTTATGTCGCATCAGAAAAGGGAATAACGCTTTTCGATGAAACTGTTCCTTCCCTCATGGCCAGGGGAGGCGGTGTTCTTGATTTCGCTCAGGTTGGTGATGACCTGTACTTTGCCTATCCGACGCATCTTCTCATCGTCAATGAAAAGACACATGGACAAAGGACATTGAATCTCGCCGGACTGGGGGCAGGGGAGGCAACTTCGATGACTCTTACAGGACCTCAGTCCGATTGCCTGTTCATAGGATTCAAGGATAACAGCGTGGCGTCTGTCGACCTGGAAACAGATGCCCTTACATTGCACCGGACAGATATGGGCAGGGTAAGATACCTTTTCCCTGATCCCGAAAACCTGCTCTGGATAGCAACCGACAGGACAGGAATATGGTCTCTTGACAGGAATAACGGTAAATTCCGTCATTATGAACATTCCAATAATGTGATGTCCTATTATGTCGATACGCTGGCCCGTGTGGAGAACGGAGGAGACAGGCTGTGGATCAAGATGAACAATTGGGGATTCGGTTACTATGACAGGTGCTGTGATGAGATCGTACCACTCAGCAATGTCAAGGAACAGAAGGATCACCGTTTCATGAACGGAGTTGCGTGCTATGAGGCGGATGCATCCGGAGTGCTCTGGATGTCTACAGTGGGGAGAGGACTTGAGCGCGTTACCGTCATCAATCCTAAGGTTAGCAGAATAGTGCCTCCGACAAGGTCTGACGACTGGAGAGCCTCTTCCGAAGTGCGTGCCATGCTGAAGGACAGCAAGGACAATCTATGGGTGGCTACAAAGAGCAGGGAACTGTATCGTTACTCGCCGGATATGGGCAGCTGTGTCAGATATCCTGATGAAAGGAGCGGGGACGTAGGAGTAATATATTCCATCTTCGAGGACAGGGACGGAAACATATGGCTCGGAACCAAAGGTGACGGCCTTATCCGTATGTCACCGGAAGGTGACGGATATTCATGGAAGCATTTCAGGGCGGACAACCGCAGAAATGATGCATTGAGTTCGGATAACATATACAGTATAGAACAGGACCATGACGGACGTATCTGGATAGGTACATACGGCGGTGCTCTTTCGATGCTCCCGGATGCTGACAGTGACAGTTTCATAACGGTTGCAAACAGTTTCCCTGCATATCCGCAGGATATGGGAGAGAGGGTGAGATATCTCCATTGCATGCCGGACGGAAGGATGCTGGTTGCTACCGTAGGAGGACTTCTTGTATTTGAACCATCTGATACTCCGGAACTTACATCGTTTGAGCAGATAGTGAAGATTCCCGGTGACATGAAGTCGCTGGGCAATAATGATGTGATCCATATGTTTACTGACCGGCTCGGCAACGTGTGGTTATGTACTTTCGGAGGCGGATTGAACCGGATGTATTTCGAAGACGGTGTTCCTCGTTTCGAGGTGATCAGCTCTGAAGATGGCCTGGCCAGCAATATCGTTCATTCTGCAATCGATGACGAGGACGGATGTATCTGGATAGCTGCAGAGTCGGGACTTTCGATGTATGATCCGTATTCAGGAAAGGTCACCAATTACAATCAGTATGACGGTGTATCCAAGACATCGTTCAGTGAGGCGACATGTGCGCGTCTGGCGGATGGAAGTGTTCTCTTTGGAACTCTTGACAATATATGCAGATTCCGTCCGGAGAACCTGAAGAACCCGGTGCGAACTGACCGGATCATGATTACAGGATTGAATATGGACGGCCAGCGTGTGCCTTTCAAGAATGAGATAAAGATTCCGCATACTTGTTCGTTCTTCAGACTTGATTTTGCCTCCTTGGATTTCGGAACCAACAGGAAGTCAGGCTTCTACTATATGCTTGAGGGTTATGACAAGACGTGGATTGCAGCTACAGGAAGCAGTGCGACCTATTCTCATGTCCCTCCTGGAAAATATGTGTTCAAGGTGCGTTCAGACTGGGATATGGAAGGAACTTCTGAGGAATATGCATCCGTGACAGTGCAGGTCCTCCCTTCTTTCTGGGGATCGGCCACAGCTATCATCATATATGTCCTTTCAGGGTTGCTGCTGCTTTTCCTGGTGGTGAAACTTGTAATGTCCCAGATGAAGCTTCGTAATGATGTCAGGCTGGAACAGGACCTCAGTGTGATCAAGACAAGGTTCTTTACTAACATATCCCATGAGCTCAGGACCCCTCTGACCCTTATTCTTGGCGGAATCGATGATATCAGGAACAGGACTCCTGAGGGAGACCAGGGTGAATATAGTGTCAACATGGTGTACAAGAATGCCAAGAGGATGATGACACTTGTCAATCAGCTTCTGGATATCAGGACCATAGTGGGCGGCAAGATGAGGCTGAAGGTAAGTCAGTTCGATGTCGTGAAGCTTGTGGAGAATGTTTATGATGATTTCAGGGATATGTCTGTTGAAAGGCAGATGGAGATCCGTATCATCAAATCTGTTGACAGCCTGATGGTCTGGGGAGATGCCATAAGGATAGAGGCTCTTGTGTACAATCTGCTTTCAAATGCCTTCAAATATACTTCTGACGGGGGAAAGATAGAGGTAGGTGTGCTGTATCGTGAGGGGGACGGAGAGTTCAGGATTATGGTGAAGGATAATGGAGTAGGTGTGCCGAAGGATAAGCAGGAGTCTATTTTCGAGCCTTTCACCAAGGGGACGGATTCTGCTTTCAAGGGGATGGCCAGCAATGGTATCGGTCTGTCGTTCTGCAAGGAGATTGCTGATATCCATGGCGGTTCGATATGGGTGGAGAGCAGGAAGGATGCCGGGTCAAAGTTCTTTGTGAGATTGCCTATAGACCGCGACCGTTTCTCGGACGAGACCGCCCAGTTCATTGATGAGAATGAGGCTGTGCAGCAGCCGGAGGCATATGGCCTCAGCAAATATAAGGTGCAGGCTACGCATCCTGATGATGCTATGAAGGTCCTGGTGGTCGAAGATAATGCGGAGTTGAGGATATATCTTTATAATAGTATGATCAACCGTTATGAAGTCAGGGATGCATCGAATGGAAAGGATGCTCTCCAGATCATATCGGACGGCTGGATGCCGGATATGATTGTGACAGACCTCATGATGCCGGAAATGGACGGAATAGAGCTTATAAACAATATTCGTAACGATTTCGCTACCAGTCATATACCTATAGTTCTCATTACTGCGAAGCATGAGAATGACACCCATGTGAAGGCTATGAAATATGGAGCTGACGGATATATAGGCAAACCGTTTACTGTAGAACTTCTGATGGCCAGGATTGATAATATTATGGAACGCAGGAAGGCTCTTGTATCAGCTTTGCCGTCAGCGCATGCTGAAAAGGGACGTGGCAAGGTTGAGTTCGTGCCTCAGGAGGTAGTCATAACCGATCGCGACGAGCAGATAATCCAGAAGGTGATGACATGGCTGGAAGAGAATGTCTCTGATGCCGAAGTTACTGTCGACCAGTTGGCGCAATATCTGGGAATGGGCCGTACATCGATGTACAACAAGATCAAAGGACTCACGGGAAAGTCTCCGGTAGAGATGATTCAGGATTTCAGGATGGAGAAGGCTACATATTATCTCAAGAGCGGTCAGCTTTCTGTGTCTGAGACTTCATATAAGGTGGGATTCTCCGATCCGGGATATTTCAGCCGCAGTTTCAAGAAGCATTTCGGAATGACTCCGGCAGAATATATGAAACAGAATAAAAACTCTTAACTATATGATAAACAAGAAATTGACATTGCTGTTCCTTGCAGTGACATCTGCGTTGAGCCTTATGGCACAGACTCCATATTCGATAAGGATGATAGAGTCTGAGATGAAGAGAAATCCGGATGCGACATATCTGGACGGCAGGAACGGTGAAAGGAAGTGGAACTATACCACAGGACTTGAACTCAAGTCTTTCCTTGATGCAGCCAAGAGATATGATCTCCCGGAGGTGGTGGACTATGTCCGTGACTGGGCTGATACGATGGCTACAGAGAAGGGTGTGGTATATAAGTACAAGAAGTCCAATTACAATGTGGACCATATATGTCCTGCCCGCATATACTTCGATCTCCATGACATGTATGGAGACGAGGACAAGCGTTATCGCCGCGTGACCAGGATGATCCGCGAGCAGATAGATGATCAGCCTCGCACACAGTCCGGAGAGTTCTGGCACAAGCAGATATATCCGCATCAGGTATGGCTGGACGGCTTTTACATGGCCCTGCCGTTCTATGCGGAATACACAAAGAGATACGCTCCTAAGGAGCAGAAGGACTCATTGTTTGCAGATATCGTACATCAGTTCACAGCCGGTGCAAAGAATACCCTTGACCCTGCTACAGGCCTCTTCCGCCATGCGTGGGATGAGTCGAAGTCAATGTTCTGGTGCGACCCCCAGACCGGACTTTCGGCGCATGCATGGGGACGCGCGAACGGCTGGTATGCCGTAGCGCTGGTCGAGGTGCTTGACTACCTTCCTGAAAAGCATCCCGGCAGACAGGAACTGATCGATCAGCTCAACTATTTCCTTGAAGTGCTTCCGAAGTGGGCCGACAAGGAGACCGGAATGTGGTACCAGGTGCTCGACTGCCCGGAACGTGAAGGAAACTATCAGGAGGCGACATGCTCGATCATGTTCACATACGCCTTCCTGAAGGGATTGAGGATGGGATATATTGATGATTCTCACAAGGATTATATCCTGGGGCTCTATCCGAAGTTCATAGATCGTTTCATCCGTGAAAATGAGGATGGAACCATCTCGATGACAGATTGTTGTGCTGTCGGAGGTCTTGGCGGAAAGCAGATGCGCAAGGGTGATTTCGAATACTATCTCAGCGAGCCTGTCATCGAGAACGACTGCAAGGGCGTCGGCCCGTTCATCTGGGCTTCGCTCGAGTGGGAGGCAAGACATAATATCGATTATTCTCCTGCCCGCAATCTCCCTTTGGCATTTGAAGGGGCTGAAGGATGCGGCAAATATACCGTCGGAGGCCGAGGAGGTAAGGAATATGTGGTTACATCGCTTGCTGACGACGGCTCGGAGGGCACTCTCCGTCATGCCGTCGAGGCGGAAGGACCGAGAGTCGTGACTTTCGCTGTAAGCGGTGACATTCATCTTACCGCTCCGCTGAATATCCGTAATCCATATCTGTCCATTCTTGGCCAGACCGCTCCCGGAGAGGGAATTACTCTCAGGGACCATAATGTGTTCATAGCTGCCGATCAGGTCATAATCAGGTATCTTCGTGTCAGGCTGGGAACGAAATACAATGTTGAAGCAGATGCAATGGGTGCAAGACATTGCAGCAATATAATCATTGACCACTGCTCCATAGGTTGGGCGACCGATGAAAATGCGTCTTTCTATAATTTCAGGGATGCTACAGTTCAATGGTGTATCATAGCGGAGGCCTTGAATTCATCTGTCCATCATAAAGGCAAGCATGGCTATGGCGGCATCTGGGGCGGAAGAAATGTCTCTTTCCATCATAATCTTTTTGCACACAACAACAGCAGAAACCCTCGTTTCGATCATCCTCGCATCTACTGGCGTGATGACAGGATGCTTTACCGCGGTACTGTCGATTTCAAGAATAATGTTGTCTATAACTGGGGGATGAAGGCCATTTATGGCGGAGAAGAAGGCTGGTTCAATGTAGAGGATAATTATTTTCGTGTCGGTCCTGCGACAAAACATATTGATGGAGAGTGGCTTGATATAAGTACATCTTCAACTACCTCAATGATTCCGGGTGAGTTTTATCTGGATGATAATGTATATGATGTTTCTGCTGTGAAGAAGGGAGGATTCGAAGGACGCCGTCCGGAGTATGTGAAGATTGCTGAAAAAGAGGAGTACTATGATGATGTGTCTGCAGAAGAGCCTTTCGGAATAGCTGTGGAATTGGAATCTCAGGATGCAGAAGATGCGTATAAGGCAGTCCTGAAGCATGCTGGAGCTTCGAAGAAGCGCGATGCTGTCGACAAGCGTATAATCAAGGAGGTCAGGAAGGGCAAGGCGACATACCGTGGCTCGATTACCGGCCTTCCAGGCATCATAGACTCAGAAAACGACGTAAAATAACCCGACTGTCATTTCGAGCGAAGTCGAGAAATCTATAAAACTAAAGAAATGAAGAAATTTCTACCAATATTATTTCTGGCCCTCCTTGTGGCCTGTCATCCTGACGACCCCGTAACGCCGACAGAAGTATCGGCTCCGACTGGTGTCAAGGTGGCTTATGTCGGCAATACATCCCTGACCTTCACGTGGGACGAGGTTGCTGATGCAGATTATTATATAGGACGTCTGGAATTCTCTGACGGAACTCTTGTCCCGGGAGGACAACTCCAGACGAAGGAAACGTCACTGACATATGATGAACTCGCTTCCGGAACAGCATATCAGTTCAAGGTGCGTGTATCCGTCGGAGGAGTGAATTCTCCTTATTCGCAGGTCGTTCCTGCAACTACAACAGGAGAGCAGGGGACTGATCCGGAGCCTGGCCCTGGTCCTGGCACAGATCCGAGCCCAACTCCAAAACCTTCCGAATATTATGAGCAGTTCAAGATTCCTGCAGCAGAAGACCAGCATGGTCAGACGCTCGCATTCCCTGGCGCCGAAGGCGGCGGAATGTATACGACCGGAGGTCGTGGAGGCAAGGTGATCCATGTCACCACCCTTGCCGACAGCGGCGCCGGCTCGCTCAGAGCCGCTCTTGCGGAGTCCGGTGCGAGAACCATCGTCTTTGATGTTGCGGGACTCATAGACCTCAAGTCACAGCTCAACATCGCCAGCGGGGATGTTACTATAGCTGGTCAGACAGCCCCTGGAGACGGTATCTGCCTCAAGGGATTCTCTACTCAGATGAAGGCGAGCAATGTCATAATACGTTTCGTGCGTTTCCGCATGGGCGATGAGAACAAGCAGGAAAGCGATGCCATCTGGGGCCGATATTTCCAGGATATCATACTTGACCATTGCTCGATGTCTTGGTCAGTTGATGAGTGCTCGTCGTTCTACGGCAACAGGAACTTCACCATGCAGTGGTGCATACTTACGGAAAGTCTGTGCAATTCCGTTCACGGAAAGGGAAGCCATGGCTACGGCGGCATCTGGGGCGGAAAGAACGCTTCTTTCCATCATAATCTTCTGGCGAATCACAAGAGCCGTAACCCTCGTTTCGACCATCCTGAAGTATATGGCAATTATGTGAGTACCCATCGTGGACATGTAGACTATCGTAACAATGCCGTATACAACTGGGGAGACAACTCTACATACGGCGGCGAAGGCGCATGGTTCAATATGGTAGGAAACTACTATAAGCCTGGTCCTGCGTCGAAGGACAGGAAATATTTCCTTGATGCCAACGGCATATATACTTCGTCAAAGACTGACTACGGCTATCCGTTGCTGTATCTTTCGGGTAATGTGCATACAAAGCATTCGAATATTACCGAGGATAACTCTATAGGAATATACTGGCATGATCATGGGACCAACACGCCTCCTGATGCATCGAAACTTCTGTCTTCTGTTCAGCCGCTATATGGACCGTCATCTGAAGCGGTTTATACCACTACCCATACCGCAGAGACTGCTTTCGAGCGTATCCTTTCATATGGTGGAGCATCCCTTTCGAGAGACTCTGTAGACGAGCGTGCATGCACAGATGCAAAGACAGGAAAGGCTACGTTTACTGACGGAGGCAACGGCTCGAAGAACGGCATCATCGACACCCAGACAGCCGTAGGCGGATGGCCTGCATATTCTGCGGACGCAGAAGAACTCGCGAGAGTGAAGGACTCGGACGGCGACGGAATGCCTGACTGGTTCGAGGAGGAGTTCGGCCTGAAGAAGTCTGACGCTTCCGATGGAAACGCCAGGACACTGGATTCTTATGGAAGATATACCAACCTGGAAATGTACCTTCACTACCTTGTAAAGGACATTGTAGAGGGCCAGAACGCAGGTGGTACATATAAGAAAATATCATAATCGTACGTCTGCACGGGATGCAGGTGTTAAAAAATACAAATAATGCGATAAATTTTTACTTATTCCTTGCAGATGATTAGGTAAATTCGCAATATCGAAAATTCACTAACAACTAATACAAACCAAAACGTTCATTTATGAAAAATCTGACTTACAAGATTTCT
This sequence comes from Candidatus Cryptobacteroides sp., assembly GCA_045539015.1. GTDB lineage: Bacteria > Bacteroidota > Bacteroidia > Bacteroidales > UBA932 > Cryptobacteroides. Next base: position 4,905 of record JAZQEN010000107.1, on the reverse strand, counting down.
CTGCTGATCTTAGGATTGTTTGCCACAGTGTTTGTGGCAAATGCTCAGGAGATCAGGGGTGTCGTGTCAGACGTGAACGGTGAACCGCTGATAGGCGTATCCGTTTTCGTGGACGGCACAACTTTAGGTGTATCGACGGGTATTGATGGTGATTACTCCATCAATGTCCCTGATGCAAAGGGAAAGACTCTTGTCTTTTCGATGATCGGACTTGCAACAAAGGAAGTCGTTATCGGCAACAGTACGACTGTCAATGTTGTTCTCGAGGAGGATGCAAATTTCCTTGATGAGACAGTGGTCATCGGTTATGCGACAGTAAAGCGTCGTGACCTTATGGGTTCGGTTACATCAGTCGGAAATGAAGCCCTCTCACAGGTGCCGGTTGCCACTGTAGGCGAGGCATTGACCGGTAAGATGGCCGGAGTGCAGGTGACAACAACAGAAGGTGATCCTGATGCTGAGATCAAGATCCGTGTCCGTGGTGGCGGTTCCATCACTCAGGATGCTTCTCCTCTCTACATCGTCGACGGATTCCCTGTTGAAAGCATTTCGGATATTCCTGCATCAGACATTCAGTCAATTGACGTCCTTAAAGATGCATTCTCGACTGCAATCTACGGTTCACGTGGTGCCAATGGTGTAGTTCTCGTTACAACAAAGTCTGGCGCAGCAGGCAAGATTTCAGTAAGCTACAACGCATATTGGGGTCAGAAGACAATGGCGAACGCTGATGCTATCCAGACAGGTTCTCCATACGATTTCGTTCAGAATCAGTATGAACTCGCAGTTCTTCGTGACGAGGTTGAGGACAGATTCGTTTCCAACTTCGGCGTGTTCGAAGATATGGACCTCTACAAGAATGTGGAGAAGAATGACTGGGTGAAGAAGGTATTCGGAAATGTCGGAAGGACATTCAACCAGAATATCTCTGTATCAGGATCGACAGATAAGGTGAAGTGGACCGCAAGCTATGCCCATGTAGGTGACAAGGCTATCATGATGGGTTCCAACTATAAGAGAGACAACCTCAACTTCAAGACTCAGTACAAGCCTATCAAGCAGATCACTGTAGATATCAATGCGAGATACTCACGCACAGAGGTGCTTGGCGCCGGTGCGAACTCCATGAACGACGGTGGTTCGACTTCAAGCAACGGACGTCTGAAGCATGCTGTTCAGTATACACCGTTCCCTATTACAGGTGTGGCTACAGACTCTGACCTCGCTGAGGATTATGGCGACAATGCTCCTCCTCTCCTCTCGGTTACTGACAATGACAACAAGAGGATCCGTAAGAGCTGGACCATCAACGGAGCAGTTACATGGCATATCATCAAGAACCTTAACCTCAAGGTAGAAGGCGGTATCGATGACTATTCTCAGGAGGATAACCGTTTCTATGGTCTTACCACATATTTTGCAAATAACAGTGTAGGTGCTCCGGCGGGAAGCGATGAAAGTCTTAACGGCCATCCGGCAGTCATCTATGGCAATGCGTTCAGGACCAAGTATCGCACGACCAACACTATCAATTATAATTTCAAGGAGGTGTTTAAGAATGATAAGCACAAACTTGACATGCTTCTTGGTCAGGAGTACATCCTTACAAAGTCAAACAAGCTTTCTTCAACAATCGGTGGATTCCCTGATTTCTTCGATTCTCAGATGGCATGGAACTTCATGGCTTCAGGAACTCCGGTAGCTTCAAACAACTTCTATAATCCTGATGAGCAGCTCCTCTCTTTCTTCGGTCGTGCAAACTACGAATATGACGGACGCTATGCATTGTCTGCAACAGTACGTGCCGACGGTTCGTCAAAGTTCGAGAAGGGCAACCAGTGGGGTGTCTTCCCTTCAGCAGCTGCTTCATGGACAATTTCAAATGAGCCTTGGCTGGAAGATGCAACATGGCTTGACAACCTGAAACTCCGCTACAGCTACGGTACAGCAGGTAACAACAATATCCCATCGAACGTATCTTCTCTCCTGTTCCAGGCTAATAATACATCATGGATCTCTATGGGAAATACATGGTGGGGACCGACTACCATCGGAGGAAAGTCGATCATGCCTAACCCTGACCTTACATGGGAGACTACAATTTCTCATAACATCGGTCTCGACTACTCGTTCCTTAACAGCCGCATCAACGGATCGTTCGAGGTTTACCACAATACCACAAACGACCTCCTCATTCAGTTCCCTGTAGCAGGTTCAGGTTATGACTACCAGTACCGTAACCTCGGATCGGTTCAGAACCGCGGTTTCGAGGCTTCCGTAAACTTCGTGATCTTCGAGAAGAAGAACTTCGGACTCACCCTCGGTGGAAACATCAGCTTGAATGAGAACAAGGTTACAAGCCTTGGAGGTCTTGAAAAGATCGAGGCAACCTCAGAATGGGCATCGACTGAAATCGGTCCCGACTATGTAGTTACCGTAGGCCGTCCTCTCGGTGACATGTACGGTTATATTTCAGATGGCCGCTATTCTGTTGATGAGTTCACTCATGACGGCTCGTCATGGGTTGCAAACGAAGGTACAGTAGACGCTTCTGATATCCTCGGCAAGGAATTCTTCCGCCCTGGTGCAATGAAGCTCAAGGATATGAACGGAGACGGCAAGATCACTGTTGACGACAAGACAATCATCGGTAATGCTCAGCCTCTCGGAATCGGTGGTTTCAACCTCTCGGGTTACCTCTACGGATTCGACTTCTCGGCTAACTTCAACTATGTGTTCGGCAACAATATCTACAATGCCAACAAGATCGAGTTCAACCACTCAAGAAAGTATTCAAACCGCAACCTTCTCACAAGTGCAAATGTAGAGAACAGATGGACCAACATCGACTGGGCTACAGGTGAGGAGATTACTGATCCTGACCGCCTTGCAGAGGTGAATGCAGGCACCACAATGTGGAATCCTGGCGTAAACAAGGCTATCTTCTCAGACTGGGCAGTCGAGGACGGCTCGTTCCTCCGCCTTCAGTCTGCAACAATCGGATACACTCTTCCGCAGAAGTGGACAATGAAGATCAAGATGCAGAAGCTCCGCGTATACGTTACAGGTACCAACCTCTTCTGCCTCACCAAGTATTCAGGTTATGACCCTGAGGTCGACACAAGACGTAAGACTCCTCTTACTCCAGGTGTAGACTGCTCGGCTTATCCGAAGAGCAGGGGTTATGTAGTAGGTGTAAACATCACTTTCTAATACAAGAGCATTATGAAATTACTCAATAAAATACTCATCGGTGTAGGAATGCTTGCGGTTGCGTCAATGACTTCTTGTACAGAAGACGGCCTCAAGACAGAGACCCAGTCATCGTTCGACGAGTCTGTGGTATATTCAAACTACACTCTTGCACAATACAATGTGTATGGAATCTACGAGGTGTTCGGTCATACGAACTGCCACCGTGGACGCTACCTTCCTTGGTATGGTTTCAATACCGATATCGAGCTTTACAACAACACTACAGCTGACGAGAAATCAAGCATCGCAAGATACTCGCAGACAGCTACAAACGGCCAGCTGAACCTTGCAAACGGTCCTTACAATGAGCTTATGGGCGGTATCGAGAGAGCTAACCTCGCCATCAAGGGTATACGCCAGTATGGTAATCCTTCAGGAGATCCTCAGATGGCGGAACTTCTCGGTGAGGCTCTTACAGCACGCGCACTCCTCTATACAGAGCTCCTCAAGGCTTATGGCGAGGTTCCTGCACGTTTCGCCCCTATCGATGCTGAGACAATCTATCTGAATAAATCGGACAAGGATATCATCTACAAGCAGCTCCTCGCTGACCTGGAAGAAGCATTCGGATATATGAAGTGGCCTGGCCAGAGCGCTGCTACCGCTACTACTGACCGTCCTAGCCTTGCTTTCGCAAAGGGCCTTTACGCTCGTCTCGCCCTGATGGCATCAGGTTACTCACTCCGCCCTGATGAAGGAACTGTGGGAACAGGCAATGCCGGTACAGTACGTCTCTCTACAGATCCTCAGCTCCAGAAGGACGTTCTCTATCCAAAGGCACTTGCAGCTCTTAAGGATGTGATTGACAATGCAGGTCTTTCTCTTATGGACTATGAGCAGCTCTGGAGAGATTTCAACAACATGGACATTACTGCAGGTAAGGAAGTCATCTATGTGATTCCTTCATCTGATACACGTGGACGCTGGAACTATACTTTTGCCATAAGGACAGAAGGAAATCCGGAGTGGTCACAGAGCCCTACATCGAGCCGTGGCGGTACAGCAGGTCCGGTTCCTACTCTTTACTGGAAGTATGAGGACGAGGACGTGCGCCGTGACATGAGCTGCGTAAACTGGAAGTGGGTCCTTGGTCCTGACGGAAAGAATATTCCGGAACTCGCAGGTCCTAATGACTGGTATTTCGGAAAGTTCCGTATCGAGTGGCAGACCAAATCTCCATACAACGGAGGTAACGACGACGGTATCAAGCCTGTTTACATGAGATATTCTGATATCCTTCTCATGGCAGCAGAGATCGCAAACGACCCTGCATGCGGAAGCCGCGACGAGGCATTTGCTAAAGACTGTCTCCTTCAGGTACGTCAGAGAGCATACAAGGGCAATGAGGGTCTTGCATCTGAATATGTGAGCGCACTCAGCGGACAGACGGCGATCTTCGAAGCAATCGTTGACGAGCGTGCACTCGAGTTCGTAGGAGAGATGCTTCGCAAGCAGGACCTCATCCGCTGGAATCTTCTCAAGACCAAGATGGATGAATCCAGGAATGAACTCAAGGCATGGATGGACAATGCGGGCAACGATTTTGGCCCTGCAGTATGGTACAGATATGCCGCAGACGGCTCTCTTGAGACTTATGGATACCATGAAAAGATCACTACCTCCGCTGCACCTGAGGGTGAAGGATGGGAG
>JAZQEN010000106.1:0-8077 GCA_045539015.1 Candidatus Cryptobacteroides sp. | reverse complement strand
TACAAATCTTGATAAGGCTTATTTCATTTCCTTCTGTATAGAGCAGTACAAGAATGAAAAAGGGATCAGCGGCAGCGAGGCGATGGCTTTGTTGTCAGAGTATGGCGTGCTGGAATACCTTTCAGAGCATTGGGAGATATTACATACGCAGAGTCGTCAGTGGATCATCGAAGATATTGATGAATTTATAAGAACGAGAAAAGGAGAATAGGTATGAAAAGCTATCATGGCAGTATAGAGAAGGTTGAGAATACGGAGATCCGAGAGTCTAACCGTACCCTTGACTACGGTCGAGGTTTCTATACCACTACTTCATACGAGCAGGCGGAGTCGTGGGTAAGACGCAGGATGAGTGAGAAGAAGGTTGCACTTGGTTATGTCTGCGTGTATGAGTTCGATGAGACTGCACTGCAGGATCTGAATGCTCTCATCTTTGAGACTCCGACAGATGGGTGGGTGGACTTCGTGATGAAGAATCGTACTCAGAAAGGTTATGTTCATGAATACGATCTCGTATATGGGCCGGTAGCCAATGATAAAGTTTATGCTGCCTTTGCATTGTATGAAGGTGGGCTGATAGATAAGAAGACACTGATTTCTGAACTGAAGACATACAAACTTGTGGATCAGTATTTGTTCCACACAACTGAGGCTCTCCAGTATATGAAGTTTATAGAAGCAAAGGAGGTTACACAATGAATCTGACCATTACTCAAGAGAATGTTCATCTTCTGCTTCCGTCCAAGCTCAGCTGGATGGCAAACATGCTGGCAGAGGATAAGGGCATTAGCATAGTGGAGGCTATGAAGATGCTGTATGCTTCTGAAGTTTATTCGAGATTAGAAAGGGAATCCACAAAGGCTTGGCATCTCGGTGCGGTAGCGTTGTATGAAGATTTTCAAGCAGGTGTCTGATTCTCTCGAATTAACTTGCACGTTCCAAATAAAGATGCCTCAGTTGCAGTCGAAGCAAGAGTTCTTTGACAGCATTGTTTGGTATAATCGCCATCCTGTGAATGTCATGGCCTGATAATAACACCAAAAATGCACCAGCACTGTGAACCCCTATGGACATATAACCGATTGACTGTCAATGGTATAACCACCAACACGGTGGGGCAAAAAGCCCCACCGTGTTGGTGGTTATGTTGTTGGTATTCAGGGAGTTAGCTGCCTTATAGGTAGCCGTTGATGATGGTGCCGGCTATTACTTTGTGGCCTTCGTGGTTGGGATGGATGCCGTCCATGCATAGCAGAGGCCTTATTCCGCCCTCGTTAGCTGCGAATGGGGCGGTTATGTCTATCAGCTGTGTGCCTGTCTCTTCGGATACTTCGAACAGAACCCTGTTGTATGATTCGTGCCACCTGCTGATGATATTGATGTCTCCACCAAGCCACTTCTTTACGTTCTCCTTCTGTGCTTCGGTCATGAATCGTGTAAAGAAACTGAAGTATCTTTCCGAATCAATCGGTGGCAGTGTTATTATGATAGGCTTGGATCCGAGATTGACGATCTTTTCTATCAACGTTTCCAGCTTGTTCTTGAATGCGGTCAGGGGAGTCTTGGGATTATGCAGTTCTGCCGGTGTCTCTGCTATCTTCTGCCAATCGAAGTCACAATCGTTCCCGCCATATTCCACAAATGTGTAATCTGACTGGGAAATGTCTGTAGAGTGCTTTTCCAGCATGCACTCTCCGTAGTTTACTGTGCAGCCGAATTTCGAGTAATTACTGATATTCAGGTTCAACTCTTTTTCCAAGATGTCGATATAGTTGTTGTCGAGTACTGTGTATTTGTTGTTTTCTGTGAGAACGACGCCTTTTGTAAGCGAATCTCCTAGTGCCGTAATGCGTGTCATAGTGCTGATCATGTTTAATTCTGATGCAAAGGTAGGAGGCTGATTTGCTTTGCGGTATTTTTTGTTATAGGTACGAATGAATTGTTGGATTTAGCTGCTATTTGGGGATAAAGTAGCCATTTTAGGGGAGTTTGAATCAAAATTTGTATATTTGTCCCTATAAATCAATGGCAGTTTTTATGATGCGAAATGGTAATCTTCTCACGACGGGAGTTTCGACTATACTACATTCCCTGATAGTCCCGGTATTTACTCTTTGTTTTCTGGCAGTATATCAGCCCTATGGCATAGAGGAAACTCTACGGACGCATGATGCCTCATTTACATTTAATCTGACAATACTTTTCTGTATAGTCTTTCTTTCTATTTCCATAATGAGGGGCTGGCTTTATATCATAGGAAGGTACAAGCATGTCGGCAGGGCTGTCTATGCTGTATGGTGTTTCGGCGAGGTGCTTGTCTCGGCGCTTTTTGCTTCTCTATATATGTCATTGATGACAAAGGGTGCAATCCCTTACTTCGATATGGTCGGTTCGTCTTATGCAGTTCTGCTTTCCACAACTGCTTATCCTTATGCCTTCATCTGGCTTGGTCTGGAGCTTTACTATGCCAGGAAAGAAGATGCGCCTGCAGTTGACGAGAATGCTCTCATACGTTTTTACGATGAATATCATAAGCTGCGTCTTGTGATAGCTCCTGAGTCTGTCGTTTTTCTCAGGTCTGAAGATAATTATGTTCAGATACATTATGTGGATCAGGGCAGAATCAAGAAATTTGTACTGCGTTCTTCTATGCGTTCTCTTGAGGATCAGCTGACTAAAAAGGGACTCATAAGGTGTCACAGATCTTATTTCATCAATCCGTCCTATGTCAGTGTGGTGAGGAAGAATTCGGCCGGACTTATAGTCGCTCATCTGAAGTTCGACGATCTTGACAGCATACCTATTTCTAAGAAATATCAGCAGCAATTGGATAGATTCTTATAATAAAAACCTCTACAATTACTCTCAATATCAAATTTTCCATTCTTTGTATTTAGCTGCATAAGTGCTTGAATAATAGCAGAATATTCTTTTTCTGCTCTCGGTGTCATGACTCTACAATTTCCGCTTGTTGTCCTCTACATCTAAAAAAATATTATATTTGTTTTCTAATGATGAGTTTCATCTGGAAAATGCTATATGTTCGGTAGGAAGAAAGCAAATAAACTTGTAGAGGATATCGATCGGTATTTTGACATGATCGATCAGTCCGTCCTGGTCTTCAAGGACGGTGTAAGGAACTATCTTTACTCCAACAAGGATGATTTCAATGAGAACCTCATGAAGATGTCTGCCATTGACAGCGAGGCTGATGTGTTGAGACGCGAAATCGAGAACGCTCTTTACAGTCAGACTGCCTTGGTGCGTTCCCGTGCGGACATAATGCGTCTGTTTGAAAAGACGAGGAACATCACAGATATTCTCAATGACAGTCTTTTCCAGTTTGAAATCGAGACGCCTTTTATTCCATCTGAACTCAATTCGGAGTTCATGAAGCTTACCGAGTTTTCGACACTTGCCGTTGAAGCCGTAGTTCCTGCAGCTAAAGCATATTTCCGTTCTCCTGAGACCGTTCCTGATAAGATCAGCCGTGCTTATTTCTACGAGAAGGAGGCGGTGAAGTATTCGCAGACCATAAAGCGCAAGGTGTTCCATAATATGCCTTCCCTGAAGCTGAGTGAGAAGTTTCATCTCCGCTATTTTGCCCTTCATATCGAGAATCTGGCAAAGGCTGCAGAAAATGTCGCAGACCAGCTTGCTGTCATGGCGATCAGAAGAACCCTATAACTTTTGAATCACATGGATATCCTCTGCATCATACTGTTTCTGGCGACGTTCTCATTCTGGTTCTTCTCAGATGAGTACAGTCTGCTTTTCGGTGTGTATGGTGCGACCTGTGTACTTAGGAGAAGATCCATGATTGCCATCGTTTTTGTCATTATGCTGGCAGCATTGTGGCTGAGCGGCACTGGAGCGGTTGCGGATTCTCTCTGCATCAATCTTCCTCTTGCCGATATCAGCTGCGAAGATGTTATCCTGATGCTTCTGGCTTCCTGTCTGCCTCTGGCGATACTCAAGTTCTTTTCAGCCAAAGGTTCCATGACTTACGCATTCATGGGAGCGATGGCCGCGTTTTCTTTCCTCAATGGAAAGGATGCTCTTCCTCCGGTCGGATTTGTCCTCCCGCTTCTGGCAGCTCCGGTGATGGCATTTGGGCTTTCTGCGATGATCAGAGCACTTCTCAAACGGGTTCTTTTCAGATCCAAGGTTCATATGGTGACCCTTTCCTACTATATGCGTCATGCAGTCATAATCGGATTGATTCTCACTACGTTCGCATTTGGCCTGAACTGGGGAGGTCTGCTTGCCGGATTTGTCCGCATGATGTCCCATAGTCATGTGGAAGGTGCTGTCTTTGCCTCCCTGATTCTGTTTATTCTGGCGGGACTTGCATTGAAGAAACCATTTTCCAACGAAGAACCGAGCGGAATGTTTGCAGACTTCTCGATATACTCTGTGATTTCAGTGGGCTTGTCAGTAGCTGTGACCTTGGCGTTCTTTTCATTTGAGCAGACGACCGCTCTGATCGGAATGAAGCCGCTGCCGTTGTCAGCGCCGGTTCTTGTCATGGCTGCAGTGGGTGGGGCAGAACTGGTGCAGAAGTCGCGGCTGTTAGAAGACGAGGAGTATGTGAAGACAGCTGTTTCCATGGTTGCAGCGCCGCTTGGAACCATTGTTCTTACTTATGGCTTTCTCTACATTACAGGTGCCGATGCTGATGAGAAGATGGCGGATTTTATAATCATGGCAGCAGCTATCCTTATGCTCCTTGCCCTTTCATTCGCCGGATATGTGAAATTGCAGCGCAGGGGGCGCGAGGCTACGGATCGCCTGGTGTATGTGCAGCAACAACAGATATATGAACACAGCCGCGCGTTGAACGACATGGAACTCAAGGTTGTGCTCTCTGAGAATCAGGCCCTGCATAACGCAGTCGAGCAGAAGAGACAGGAGGTGATGAATGTGGCTTTGAGCATCGTGGAGCAGAAGGAGTTCCTGGAGTCTCTGGATGGTATGGTAAAGCGTATGGCCAAGACAGATGATCCTAAGGAAAAGGACAGGCTCATTGCTGAAATGGGCTCGGCTCTCAAGCAGAGGCTGTCATATGACCGTGATGTGGATTCACAGTATTTCTATGCCCAGGCAGAGTCGCTCCATGAGGACTTCAATGCAAAGCTTTCGGAGAATTTTCCTAACATGACACAGCAGGAAAAGCGCCTTGCAACCCTGCTCAGACTAGGATTCTCATCAAAATATATTGCAACACTTATGAACATAACCCCGAAAAGCGTGGAGATCAGCCGCTACAGACTCCGTCAGAAGCTCGGTCTGGCCAAAGGGGACAATTTGGTGAATTTCATAAAATCGATATAAACTATTATTAACTAACACATTAATCATTAAACCTTACAGACAATGAAAAAGGTATTATTAGTTTCGCTTTTCGCGCTTTTCGCGTCGACTGCGGCGTTCGCTCAGGAAACTGAAGTGAACCAGTATGGTCAGAAGGTGAACTCCTATCCGGTTGATGCAACTGTACAGGACGGTATCCTTGTGTTCCAGAACAAGAACCAGAACTACAAGATGTGGTTTGACGTACGTGTTCAGGGAGATGCAGCCGTTTTCTTCGGCTACGACAAGAACCTGACCCAGATCGGTAACGGTATGATGATCCGTCGTGCACGTTTTGCAGTAAAGGCTCAGCTTGACAAGAACTGGTATGGTGAGCTCGACACAGACTGGACCAGCGGTACTCCTGAGATCAAGGATGCTTACATCGGCTTCACAGGAGTGAAGGGTCTCGAGATCAAGGTCGGTAACTTCAAGGAGAACTTCTCTATCCAGAGAAACACCACTTCTCGTTATCTCCAGTTCATGGAGCGTCCGATGGTAAGCTACCTTGCTCCGTCACGCCATCTCGGTATCAATGTAAAGTATTCTATGCCGGCTCTCTGGGTTAGCGCAGGTGCTTTCGGTCCTGAACTCGAAGGAGCTGAAACACAGGCTGCCATTGAAGACGGAAACAAGGACTATGGTCTGAACTGCGGTATGTCTTACACAGGTAAGGTCGTTTACCGTCCGCTTCACAAGATGAAGAATGCTTCCCTTCACATTGGTGCTGCTGTTTCTTACAGAAATCCTAAGGTTTCTTCAACAGACGGTTACAACGCAGTACGTTACAGTACTCGTAATACTACAGGTATCAACCGCAAGAAGTTCCTCGATACTGACGCAATCAAGTATCTCGATCACGAACTTGCTTACACATTCGAGCTTGCAGGTCACTGGAAGGGCCTCCGTTGGGAGGGTGCTTACATCGCACGTCTTCCTTATGTAGACGAGCAGAAGTATGTAGACCTCAATGGTGAGGCTCCTGACTTCAAGCCAGCTTGGGGATGGTATGTTCAGGCTGGTTACCTCCTCTTCGGCGGAAGCCAGAACTATGATGCAGGCGGAGCGAAGTATACTCGCGTGAACGCCGGCAAGGAGTGGGGTGACATCGAGCTCTGTGCTCGCGTAGAGTACCTCGACCTCAATATGTCCAAGTACTGCATGGGTGGTTCTGCATATGCATACTCACTCGGTCTCAATTTCCACGTGACAAAGAACGTGAAGTTCGTGATCAACTACCAGTACAACGACAACGACATCTTCGCTAACGGAAAGGGTGAGCAGGACGGAACAGACAAGACTGCAAAGGGTCCTTACAGAACAGGTTATGATGCAGCAGGCAACGTAACTTACTATCCTGGCGACATTGCAGCCGACAGTAAGAGCAAGGGTATCGACTACCATATGCTCGCATGCCGTTTCCAGGTAGCATTCTAAAATCTATAAACCAAAAACAAATATCAACCAATTTAAAATCAAACAATCATGAAAAAGTTTTTCGTATTCGCAGCAGCAGCTGTAGTTGCACTCAGTGCATGTACAAAGGATGATCCTCAGGTAGAAGGTAGCGGCAACGAAGGTGGCGCTACTAAGGTTTCAGGCCTCGTTCTCAACGAGCTTTCTGGAGCTGACAAGTTCATCGAGCTTTACAACACTACTGACAAGGAGATCAACCTTGACGGTGTTTACCTCGTGAAGTATGACTCTTCTAAGGAAGGTGGCAAGAGCACTACATGGACTGGCAAGGGCGGTATCAAGATCGCTGCAAAGGGTTTCGTAGTTCTCGAGAGCTCTGACCTCGCTGACGAGGCTGAGGGTGGTGATCCAAACTACGCTTACGAGAGTGCAAACCACGTATTCAAGGGTGGTCTCTCAGGAAAGAAGAACGTATTCATCGAGCTCTACAGCGCAGCTGACGAGAAGCTCAGCGAGTTCAAGAGAGGCGAAGAGGGTGCAGGCTGGAACCAGGTTGAAGGCTTCAAGAACGACAAGAAGCACACTTTCTCACGCGTACCAGACGGAACAGGTGAGTTCGTATACGCTGACCCTACCAAGGGCGCTGCAAACGGTGCAAAGGTTGCTGACATCGAGCAGGCTCCTGAAATGTAATAATTGCTTATAGTATATTAATATAACTATGGCAGAATTGAAGATTGGCGAGATCTCGAAGCCACGCTTCGAGTTCCGCTCTTTCGGACAGTGCTTCTGTGAGGCACACAAGAGAATGGCTCGTCTTTCCGTTCCTGTACCTGAAAAGGTATGGGAGCGCGAAAGCGACGAGATCTATATCATCTCCCGCAAGAACGACATCAACAACACCAAGATCCGTAACGGAAAGATGGACATCAAGACTTATGTCCAGACAGTTGACGGCCTCGAGCAGTGGAACCCTCTCATGAAGGGTGAGTTCCCTATCTCCCGCACAGTGCTTGAGAACGAGGTTTTCCCTGCATTCATGGTGGAGATGCCTGCTCTTGACAAGGATGAATACACTTACGAGGAGTTCATCGCTATGGTGAAGGCTAACCCTGATCTCGCAGCTGTACGCGAACACAAGCAGCGTTTCGGCTACATGGTGAACGACACCATCTGCGAGGTAGGTAACGTTCTCATCAACGGTGCGAAGGTGGTTACCATCAACTCTGAGTCTACTGAGATCGAGGACATCAAGAAGACCATCGCTGACTGCGGTCTCGAGGGTGTTGAGAACATCAACTACCTCCAG
>JAZQEN010000105.1:0-36833 GCA_045539015.1 Candidatus Cryptobacteroides sp. | reverse complement strand
CCCCAAAAAACACGTCCCCCACTCCCCACATGATGCACGTCACACCGTCCGACAGCTTTTTGAGTGATTTCCTGCCGGACAGTGCCAAAAACAGTGGCAAAACGCCCAAAAACGGGACCGTCCATCATGTTTTTCGCCATTTTGATGTCGGACGGTCTGGACCGCAGCATTTTCTGGAAAAATCAGCACGGGATAAAAGAATCTTTTCATAGATTTGTGACGATTTCATAACATTTCGAGAGAGAGATGTGGCGAATGATGGAAGAGAAGGAACGCATAAAAGATAAAATGTATGAAAAGAACTTACCATCTCTGCCTGTCGGCAGGAGAAGAGGCCCTCTTCAGAGACCTCGAAGACTATTACAGGGGATTCAACTGTTTTGCTTTGGCGCTATACAAGACCGACAGCACCGGTCTTGTCGAATCATTCATGTCCACGCATGTGCACAAACTCGTGCAGACTCATGCTCCCAAAGACCTTATGTTCAACTTCCGTAATCCGTATGCCAAATATTTCAACAACAAGTACGGACGTTCAGGCAGATTGGGAGAAGACATCCATTTTACATTAGAGGTAGTCGGGCATCATCATACCATTGCTGCAGCGAGTTATATATTAAGGAATGCCCTGCACCACGGTGTTGCCCCGTTGCCATTTGCTTATCCACACTGCTCTGCAAATGCCATCTTCCGGAGAGAGATGGGCAAATTCCAGGACGAGGCACTCCTGCCGGCTAGATCATATTCCAGATTTCTGGGAAGATATGCAGAATATCCTGACAGCTACAAAATGACGGCAAGCGGAGTGTTCACCAGAGAAAGCGTGCTGGACATCCCACAGATGGAAGCTCTGTACGGGACACCGCGAGCGTTCAACTTCCACATGAGCAGGAAGTCATCGGAGGAATGGGAAGCTGAGCAGAAGAAGGACGCCAACGGACTGCCACCCATCAATCTGTTCAGCATTGAGAATGGAGTCAACATGCACGACGAATCAAAGATGTTGACATTCGAGAATGGAAAGGCAGACTACAGGAGTTTGTCAGATATTGACCTCTGCACGGAACTGGATGCGCTGGCACGCAACAGGTACGGCAGACAATCCGTATATCAGCTGACATTGAAAGAGAAGCGGGACATTGCCGAACATTTTTACCGGGTACGGCACATCACCGAATCCCAGATACGACGCTGTCTCGTGCTTCCGAAATAAACCCCACCCGTTTAGACCGTCCGACAGTTTTTTGAGCGATTTTCTGTCGGACGGTGCCGAAAACACACCAAAACAGCCACAAAACGAAACCGTCCATCATGTTTTTCGCCATTTTGATGTCGGACGGTCTCCTAACCGCTCTGCCAGCTCTAAAGATTCCCGGTCAAGCCGGGAATGACGACAATATCCGCTCTGCTATCCCGAAAGATTCCCGGTCAAGTCGGAAATGACGAGCGGGCAGGACACTCTTCCATCATCTCAACCGGGCTGCTCTTTGTCTTGTCTTCACGACCGGTCCCCATCTGTCATCTCGACCAACCCCATCCTGACCGGTCTCCCCTCTGTCTTCTCGACCGAGCGGAGCGAGTGGAGAGATCTCCCGCCCTTGTGCCATTACCAGATTTTTGTATATTTGAAACTGATTCACAAACTGTTATGTCATGAAAAGATCTGTCTTCATTCTTTCACTTATTTCCCTTGCATTGATCTTCAGCTGTACCGAAGAAAAGAAAAAGGGAAGCAAAAAACCAGCAAAGGAACATCACCTGTCTGCTTTTTGATAAAGACCTTAAGGGATCCTTCCATCGACTTCGGCGAATACGCCTTGGGGCGCAAAGTCAAACGCGAACTGATAGTGAAAGTGCTTTCGTGATCGAAGGATCTTTCATTATTATGTACGATTTACCGAAAAGTTAAAAAAGTCTATGTCGGAATCTTATAGATTTGAGTGATTTACTTGAACCTATGGAAAAGACATACATCATATTGCTCTGTGCACTTCTGCTGACCGTCGGATGCACTCCAGAAGATACAGCAAACAAAGAGGTCCTGATCGAAGCCACATATACCGGAGAACTCACCCAAGTCGGGCTTGCATGGAAAAAGAACGACCAGCTGCGCATCAATGCCGAGGGCGTTCACCAGTTCCCGCTATCTTCTATCGAAGGTAACAAAGCAACATTTGCAGGTAACAAAGTCAAGGGAGGCATCTTCGACATCATCATCTCCAGGGAGGATGACTTCATAACAAGATCTTATCTTACTCAAGAGCAAACAGGCACATCCTCAACATCGCACCTGGAATTCGACTCAGCCCTGATGGGTGTGAGCAGTTATGAACAGGTCACTTTTTCTGACGAATGGGCTCAGGCGAACGGAGGTAAATTTCTTCAGAGCGGATGTCTGCTTATAAGCCTCCAGCTGCCGGTAAGTGCATCGAAAGTCACCCAGGTCAGGCTTGAGGCCTCGTCTCCGGTGTTCTATGCCACCAACTCAGAGTCAGGCGCGAAGTCCTCAGTGATGACTCTGGATATTGTTAAAGGCACTGTAGGCGTCGACAGGACCGTAAAGGCATATTTCGCGACGTCGATGCAGGAGACCGTCATTGAGGCGGGAGTGTCGCTGATGGTCGTTGTCGAGACTGATAGGGGCGCATACGGCAAGGAGGTCGCTCCTGGCAAGACAAGTCTTACGCCTGGTAGGAAAACTACCATCGCACTTGATTCCAAGGACTGGAAGACCGTGCAGGAGTCCAAGACCGTCACTTTCATGACATATAACGTCGGCAAGTTCTTGAAATACAAGGAGGAGATCGGTCATTATTCGTATGCAGAGGTGGCATCGATAATCAGGCAGTGCGGTGCTGATGTGGTGGGACTGAATGAGGTCATAGACAATCAGGTTCAGAAACTGTCAGCGGAAATGGGAGAAGGATGGAACTTTTACTTCGCACCAGCTGCCGGATATGACAATGGAAATGCGGTCATGGCCTCATCTGGCCTGAAGGAAGTGCGCAGGATAAAATTCGACCTTCCATGCATTACGGAAGGTTATCAGACCCGTTCGCTCGGAGTGGTCGAGTATGAGGATTTTGTCTTCTGCGTGACTCATTTGGACCATCATAACCGCGCGAACCGTGTTCCTCAGATAAAGCAGATCAATGATTGGGTAAAGACGAATTATGGAAACTCCGATAAGCCGGTCATACTGGTCGGTGACATGAACGCCGTTCCGGAATCCCCTGAAATCAGTAACTCGTCCGCAGACGTCGAAGGCCTGGGAAAATATTGGAAGTCCATATCTGTAACCGACGGGGTGACTTATCCGTCATCAGACGGAGGAAAGTGCATCGACTACATCTTCATCTGGAAGAATGACCTTATCGAATATGCTTTAAAGAAATCGGAAATCGTGACCAGTTGTCCTGGCGTGAACGTTTCTCTTGCATCCGATCATTATCCCGTCTATACAGAGCTTACATTCAGAAAAAAGTCTTTCGCAGCCGGCATGAATGAGTTTTAAAATTATGTACGGCGTTTTATAAATACTGCGGTTGATTTACCGAAAATCTAAAAACCTCAACTATTGAATAAGGTAAATTTGCGACTATGACACTAAAACTTAATACCCGCATTCTAATTCTGACCGTTTGCCTGTTGTCCTCCGCTGTCCTTTCTGCTCAGACTCAGCTGCAGAGGATGGAGAAGGATCCGAAGGCAGGTGCCGGCATCTATTGTCCATATTCCTATGATGCCGCTTCTGAGGTGTCAAAGCCGGAGGGTGGATACAAGCCTTTTTACATTTCCCATTTCGGAAGACATGGATCGAGATATTTTTCCCATCCCAATACATGGCAGCCTGCTATTGACTGCTTCGCATCTGCGCATGCTGAGGAAAATCTTACAGCGGAAGGTGAGGCGTTGTATGCTGCCATGAAGACTGTTTACGATGCCCATGAAGATATGTACGGAGAGCTTGCGCCTCTTGGTGCTGTCGAACACAGGGAGATCGCCAGAAGAATGTACAAAAGAGAAAAACCGGTCTTCAGATCCAGAAAAAGAAATCAGGTCCGCTGCATAAGTTCAGTCTACTCCCGTTGCATCATGAGCATGGCGAACTTCACAGAAGAACTATCAAGCCTTGAGCCGGATCTTGAAGTATCATATCTGGCCGGCAGGAGGTACAACAACGAATACCTGAATTCCCCGTTCCCATACGATTTCAATAACGACGCTGAACTGGTCATCGACTCTCTCAAGCGTGCAGATCTTGACCCCCACTCTCTGCTTTCGCTGTATTTCAGCGATGCGGAGATTGTTGCATCTATGAAGGACCCGTATGAAGTCGAGATGGGTCTCTTCAATTTCTGGGCGATATGTTTCGACCTGGATTTTCTGGGTGTCGACATGACGCCGCTCATCCCGCTCGAAGAGCTTGCAAAGTGCAGCCGGATAGACAATGCGGCCAAATACGCAAAAGTTGCAGTGTCCGAAGAGTTCGGAAAACATACGCGTGTCAAGGGAGTGAATCTCCTGAAGGACTTTGTGGCCAAGGCTGATGATGCCCTCAGGCAGGATTCTGACGTTGCAGCCGACCTTAGATTCGCTCACGATTCGGCTTTTCTGCCGCTGTGTTCGCTGCTCGGCATCCCGGGCTATCCTACATGCGCTATTGACGAGGCTTACAGGACCTGGAATGTGGCAGATGCCGTTCCGATGTGCTCAAACCTTCAGATGGTGTTCTACAAAGGAAAGGGCGATGTGCTGGTGAAGGTTCTGGTCAACGAAAGGGAAACAACGCTCAATGGCCTCACACCGGTTCAGGGCGTTTACTATCGCTGGAATGACATCAAGGCCCTGATCGAAGGACTTGAAGGCGCTGACTACGTTAATGACAACATAAACAAATCACAAAACAACCAATTATATGAATAAAAGTAACTATCCAAGCGGTATGGGTCAGAACTCATACGCTGCTCCAAAATGCGAAATTCTGGAGATCAAGACTGAAGGTGTCCTCTGCGCTAGTTCATGGGCAGATAAGATTACTAAAGAAAATGAACTTACAGGTGATGACTATTATCAAATTTTCTAAAGACGCTATGAAGACTATTAAGAATTTTATGCTTGTAGCGTTTGCTGCTACATCTATCGTTGCCTGCCAGAAGGAGGAGGCACAGAACAATGATCTCGCACCAAAGGGCGAGGTTGTAACTTTCACAGGAAGTGTGAATAGTGCAGAGACCAAGACAGCAATCTGGTACACTGAAGAAGGAGCCACATTCCCTACACTTTTCACATCTGCTGATAAGATTGCCGTGAACGGTGTCATGTCTAAGGCTGACATTCTCGACGACGCAACCGGAAACTCTGAATACAAAGAGGGTGTATCACCTAGCAAAGACCAGACAAACATCACATTTGACGTTGAGGGTGTGACTCCTCCATATTATGCTGTAACCGGAACTCATAGCAAGGGCTATGCTGATGGTGTATATAATATCCAGGTATCAGGTACAGGTGCTCAGCAGAAATTCCGCACTGTTGCCGGTGGAGAATATGTGTCATTCTGGACCAGCGCTGACATTCTTGCAGCATACAGCGAGACCGAGAGCTTTGAATTCAAGCACATGTCCACATTCTACGCAATAACTATTGATTCTGAAAACAGCACAGTAAATGATAACATCAAGAATATCTACGTGCGTCAGGGAGACGGCAGCTACATCGCCGGTCAGTGGAAACTTAAATTTGAAGGAGAAGATCATACTCCTGTCCTTGCACCTGAAAATCTTACAGCTTACATCGGATACGATTGTCTTGAGGATGGCGTAGCTCAGGGAACAACCATGATAATCGGTCTTCCTG
Source organism: Candidatus Cryptobacteroides sp. (assembly GCA_045539015.1). Lineage (GTDB taxonomy): Bacteria > Bacteroidota > Bacteroidia > Bacteroidales > UBA932 > Cryptobacteroides. The sequence goes on along the minus strand of JAZQEN010000105.1, from coordinate 30,974 downwards.
CATACGACTACGAAAGCGGCCTTATCTTCACAATCAAGGACGTAAACGGCAAGTTCGCCTCATACAAGGTGCCGGCAGAAAAGACCAAGCACGCGGCAGACGGCGGAAAGATCATTCCGTTCAAGCCTGCATTCAAGCCAGGAGCAGGCGTGATCAACTCTGAAGCAGACTGGAATGAGTTTGCCGAGTTCGTGAACAATCCTTCAGACAAGGATTGGGATATATATCGTTGGATCGGCGACGGTTCGAATACGATCAAGCTTGGAAAGGACATCGTGGCTGACGACCTCACTCCTATCACTGCAGAGTTCAAGTACACTCTCGACGGTAACGGAAAGACCATCACCCGCAACAATGCGACACAGGCGCTGTTCTCTAACGTAAGCGGTACGGTTAAGAATCTTACTCTAGCCGGTAACTTTGAGGCAACTGCTTCTCAGGGAGATGCCCCTTTCGTAAGTACACTTGCCCCAGGCGGTACAATCTCAGGATGTACAAACAAGATGACCGTTACTTTTGAAAAGGCGGATCATGCTTATGTGGCTGGTATCGTAAAGATGATGAATGGAGGTACAATTGAGAATTGTATTAACGACGGAACAATTTCCGCAAAATTGATTAATACTTCTGATAAGAATGTTGCTGTTGCCGGTATCGTCGCTCAGGTTAATGCGTCAGGACAGGATATCGTTATCAAAGACTGCCTCAACAAGCAGGCAGTAACATTTGCACCTGTGGTTGAAAGTTCAAGTTCTGGATCAAAAGTCTGCGGTGTCGGTGGTGTGGCTGGTTGGCTTAGAGCTGCAAAGTCATTTACTCTTGAGAACTGTGACAACGAAGGTGCGGTTACATACAGTTCAGAGTTTATAACCAGTGCAAATGGTTCAAAGGCTTATCCTATTTGTGTGGGAGGAGTAGCAGGTATTGCTGCGGCACAGAATACTAATGGTTACATTGAAGATCCATCAGAGGTAGGCGGTCTCACTATCAGCATGACTGATTGTGACAATAGTGGACCAGTATATAACTGCGGATCTGTTTATTTGAGTAGTTCTACAACTAATAAAAAAGAAATTAAAAAGAGAGTATTCACTGGAGGTCTTGTCGGATCGTTGACAGGAAAATCTGACAGATACGCTTCACTGGTTTCTTGTACAAATACCGGTTCTGTAACACCATATGACAAAACTGGCGATGGTGCATCAACACAAGCTTGCTACACTTCTGTTGTCGGAGGTCTCATCGGATTCGGCGGCTATATCAATATGGATAAATGTACCGTGAATTGTGCTGTTGGAACAAACAAACGTGCTGTAATGGCTTGGGGTGGTGTTATCGGTACAACAGTAGAACCGTTCTCTCTCAGCAATAGTAATGTATATGTAACTGGCTTCTTCCAGAGAATCGGAAACTATGGTGGTAACAGAGCGATAGTAGCAACTGTACCTTATTTATTTGGAACAACAGCAAGCAACACTATGAGTATTGTACCGGATGTTTCAGGTTCAACTATAACAAACTGTAATATCGGAGGAGAAGTAAAGACAAGCACAAGCACTCTATCTACAACAAACGGAGAGAAGACAGACGATATATCTTCCGGTGATTGGGCAACAACTCTTTTCAACTCAGAATCTAACACCAAAGACAACCTCGTATGCGGTCAGGGATTCACTGCGAATACAGGTGTTACAATAACAGGTTATACATACTGGGAGGGAAATTAATCCGAACAGACGTAAACTAACTTATTTATAAAATGAAAATCAAAAACATGACAGCATTTCTTCTTGCCGCAGTCGCTCTGTGCAGCTGCGGCAGGGAAGAACTGCCTGAAAGGACTGACGAGGCTGCAGACGTGGTTCTGCACGCAGGACTCGTGTCCGTGCAGACCAGGACCTGGCTTGATTCGGAGGGTTCGAAGGACAATCCGACAAAGAAGGTGTATTGGTCTGATGGAGATAAGATCAATGTCAACGGACAGGTGTCATCATCTGTGACTGTGACAGAAGGACAAAAAGTCAGCGATGCGGACTTCCATCTGAGAAGCGTGGACGGACCATACAATGTAATCTATCCGCATGACATTGTGCTGGATGAAGTTTATGATGAGACAGGGTGCATCACGATATCCCTGGCTTCGTCACAGACCTATCATCCGACCACATTTGCTTCAGGCGCTGCTGTTATGTATGGATATAGCGAAAGCGAGAATGTCGCTCTGCAGAACCTGTGCGCTGCTGTAAGGGTTAATCTTACAGGTGCCGTTGGAGTCTCTGCTGCGACAGTAGTGTCGGAGTCAGTGGATGCTCCGATCTGCGGAACATTCAGGCTTTGCCCTAAGACAGGAGAACTTGCTGCTGTTGAGGGTTCTACAGCTCTTGATCTTGAATTTGACGAGGTTACGCTCGCCCCAGAGGGAACGGACTTCTATTTCACGATCCCTGCAGGCGACTACCCTGCCGGACTTTCGTTCTACTTCACCAATGCAAGCGACGGACGAAAGATGCAGTGTACATGGAAACCTCAGACAGCACTTGAAGCAGGACGTCTGTATTCTTTCAACGAAGTGGCATACGCCCCAGAGGCCAAGGACATCGAGACAGCTCAGGAGTGGGAGGAGTTCGTGCTTGCTCTTGCCGGCGAGGGTGATCTTGGCAAATATCTTTATAAGGACGGTGCAGTGAGACTCGGCGCTGACATCGAGGGTGAACTTTCATCGGTTCCTGATGACTTTACATACATTCTTGATGGTGCCGGCCACACGCTCACACGCGCAAATGCCACAAAGGCACTCTTCAGCACATTGAGCGGTGAGGTGAGAAACCTTACAGTTGCCGGAAACCTTACACTCGCCGACGAAGGTGCGCCTCTTGTGAATATTCTTGCAGCGGGCGGAAAGGTCATGAACTGCACAAACAAAATGACCGTGACATTCGAACTTGCGGACCATGCTTATATCGGAGGTATCGTAAAGACAGCTAACGGCGGAACAATCGAAGGCTGCATCAATGACGGTGCAATCACAGTGAAGGTCGATGTTTCTGCCGCAGACAAGAATGCAGCAGTCGGCGGTATCCTGGCAAGAGTGGAAGCTGCCGATACTGATCTGACCATCAGGGACTGCAGGAACATATCTGATGTGATCCTGATGCCGAATTCTGCAGAAGATGCTTCTACAGGTATGAAGGTCTGCGGATTGGGCGGTATCGTAGGATGGGTGAACAAAGCTCAGTCTATAACTTTTGACAACTGCGACAACGAAGGTAATGTGACCTTCAGTGCTGATCTGATCAAAGGAGTGAACGGAACAGCGGCATATTCCATCTGCGTAGGTGGAGTGCTCGGAATCGGTGCGCCACAGAATACAGGCGGATATCTCATCACTCCTTCTGCCGAGAACGGATATGCCATGACGTTCACAGGATGTGACAACATCGGAACAGTATACAATGGTGGCGTCACATATCTTTCAGCAAGCACATCTGCAAAGAAGCAGACCAATAAGAGAACCTTTACCGGCGGTCTTGCCGGATCTCTCCTTGGTAAGGAAGCAACTTACATATCGCTTACATCATGTACAAATATCGGCAAGGTCCTTACATACGACCTGACAGGTGACACAGCCTCCAAGGAAGCCTGCTACAGTGCCGTAACCGGTGGTCTTGTCGGATTCGGCGGATACCTGAATATGGACGCCTGCACTGTCAACTGTACTATGGGTAACGGAAAGCGTGCAGTGATGAGCTATGGCGGAGTGATCGGATGTGCGGTAATGCCGTTTGAACTTAAGAACAGCAATGTCTTCGTTTCAGGCTACTATCAGCGAATCACCAACTACCAGGGCAACAGGGCTGCAGTAGCGGCAGTGCCGGTCCTTTTCGGAACCAATACATCCAACACGATGAACATTGCTCCGAATATCAGCGGATCTAAAATCACCGATTGCAGGATCGGAGGAAATGTCATGACCACAGCAAGTGCCCTGACTACAGCAAATGGAGAGAAGACAACTGATCTGTCAAGCACATACGATGGTACAGTTCTGTTCGGCAGCGCGGCAAATCTTTACGCTGAAGACGGCTCTGTAAACAACCTCGTATGCGGACAGGGTTACACCACTGCAGCTGCCGATGTGACAGTTACAGGATTTACATACTGGGACGGAAAATAGGAGGGAAAGATATGAGAAAGTTACATTATATACTTATCCTGACTATGGCTGCTGTCATTTCGGGATGTACAGAAAAGAAAGAGATGGATTTTGAGCCGATCGACAACAGCGGCTGCACAATCCTTGAGGCCAACATCGAGTCCCTGCTTTTCGATAGCCAGGAAGGTCTGTGGCCGGAAGATGCCTGTATCGGAGTATACGGATCCGAGATGGGTGAAAATGAGTGTTATTCAATAAAGGAGGCCGGCGTTGGACTCAAGAGCGCCACTTTCTATGGACCGCTGGTGAAGGGTGATGTTGCGGCATATTATCCATACAGCCCGTCATACATCGGAAATGCCGACGGAATGCCGGTGACACTTGAATCAGAGCAGGTATACAACCCTGAGGCTGATGCTGTCGCTCACTTCCAGGCATATACCCCGAGAGCATACGGCTATATGCAGGAGGGCAAGATCAACTTCGTCTATCCTAACGGTATTCTTCACGTTTCGGTGGAGACATACGAGACGCTTGTAGTGAAGAGCATCACGATTTCTTCAGCATCATCTGCGCTCGCCGGACTGGGAATCTTAGGAAATGACGGAGCCTTGGCAATGACTGAGACATCGCAGAAAGCTGTCGTGCTTGATTGCGGCGAGGGTGTCCCTTCAAGAAACGGCGATGACTTTACAGATTTCCACATCGCGCTGGTGCCGGGAACGTACGATGATCTTGAGATCTCGATCGAACTGGACGGCGAGAGTCCGTTCGGACGCATGTTGCCTCCAATCGAGGTGAAGAGGGTAAGTGCAGCCGATTTCGCTATCGCATCTGTCAGCATCACCGCGGCCGGAGGACCGGACGATTTCATCGACACACCTGTTGAATTTGAATAATGGAGGTGAGTATGAAGAAGTATATATATATGGTATTGGTGAGCGCGCTTATATGCGCCTGCACCAAGAACGTAGAGATCATCGACCCGTATTCTCCTGGCTCATGCATCGGAAAGATAGAGCTCGGTGCTGCAGCCGGAAGCATGTCTGTTTCAGTAGAGACCAGCGGTGATTGGAGAGTGGAGACAGCTGATGAGTGGCTGACGATCGATACTAAGGGACGTACAGGCAACGGTGCCTTCACCGTTTATTACGAGTCGAACGAGTCTGACGTGATGAATCTCAAGTCCGGAAGAGTAGGAAAGGTCTCGATCAGACATGCAGAAAGCAAAAAGATTCACACTCTTGTGTTTGTTCAGCAGGGATTCTATCCTGTCGCAGCAGATACTGAGGTTATAAACGATCCGGCTATCGTTCTTGAATATAAGGATGATGTCAAGTCTGAAGTGACTCTCATCTGCTGTTCGTCAGAGGGTGAGGGAGACGCTCAGGCATGGCTGGATGCTCAGAATGCTGACATTGCCGTGCTTGACGGCGTTGTCACTGGAGAGATCGACGGACTTAATGTCAGAGGATGCAACTATGCGGATATGACAATGGACGAAGGATTCAATGCATTCAGATCGCTGATCCAGCAGACCTATAATTCGGGTCCTGATGCAGGTGACGACTGGGTGTTTGCCGGACAGATGTATCATCTTTCTGCGATGCAGGCAGGATATGACGGCACTCCGTCATGGTATCCTGCAACAAAGGAGGCAATGGAGTTCCGCGCTGACTTATATGCATGGCAGAACAATCTTTATGACTGTGTGTGGATGTATGAGAGAGATTACGTATCCACTTATACAGATGCAGATGGCAGAAACTATGGCGCAGACTACGTTTATGTGTCGTCTTCGGTGTTTGCGAAGGTGACATCAGTGGAGTTGCTGGATGTAGACGGACTTTCGCACAAGGCCATAAGAATCACCCTTAAGTATTAGAAGAGATGAAGCAGAAGATTTTTTCATTTATAACACTTTTCCTGTTATTCTCGGCATACGCAGCAGCACAGACTGACAAGATCACAGTGTCGGGAACTGTTTCAGATAAGTCTGGCATGCCCCTCATTGGTGTTGCTGTAGTGGAAAGAGGCGCGTCGACTAACGGTGTCATCACAGATGAGACCGGCCAATATGCTATCACAGTTTTTCCTGAGGCTTTCCTTGAGATCTCATGCATCGGATATAAGAGTGCAGTAGAACATGTCAACGGAAGAGCGGTGCTCGATGTAGTTCTCGAGGACGACAACGAACTTCTTGAGGCCACTGTCGTCATCGGATATGGTACATCAAAGAAAGGTGACCTCACAGGAACCGTGACAGTGGTTGAGATGGATGAGATCAAGACTGCTCCTGTCACCAGCGTCGCACATGCACTTCAGGGTAAGATCGCAGGTGCCGAGTTCAGTTCAGGCAGTGGTGAGGTAGGAGAGGAGAGTTCAATCCGAATCCGTGGAAGCCGCTCCATTTCAGCAGGAAACAAGCCTCTCATCGTTGTAGACGGTGTTCCTGATGCCGTGTCTGACCTTAATGAGATAAACCCTGCCGATATCGTGAACATCTCGGTGCTTAAGGATATCTCTTCGACTGCCATTTATGGTAGCCGCGGTGCGAACGGTGTCATCCTCGTCACTACACATGATGACAGAAAGTCGGAGGGTACATTCAGCGTGCGCTTCAAGTCGACTCTTAGCTATTCGCAGATCGCAGGTACTCTGGATCTGATGAATGCAGAGGAATATGCAACATGGAGAAACATGGTTTCAGGCAGCTTCAAGTCAAGCACAAGCCTTCCATATCCTGATCCTACAATCTACAGAAACAACAGTACCGACTGGATCGACGTGCTCTCTCAGGATTCTTTCTCCAGAGACTACTTCCTGAGCGTGTACAGAAAGGTTGGAGGAACTTCATTCTCTGTAACTCTCGGATACAACAACACTCCAGGAGTGGTGATCGAGTCTGGCCTCCGTAAGTTTACCGGAAGAATCAACCTTAACAGCTCACTTACAAAGAACCTTGACCTTAACCTTAAGATCAACTATACCAATTCCAACAGAGACAAGGCTTCGGCGGCCATCACAGGCACCAACACTTCTGCAGCGGTGTATCTATCTCCGCTCCTTAAGCCTGAATCTACATGGAACAAGTACGGTGATCAGGAAAGCTCAGGTGGTACTCCGTTCAACAGTCCGTATCTTGTTGCCAAGAATACTGTGAATGAAGCACATTCCGATTATATAATGGTATCTCCTACCTTGAAGTATCAGATCAATCGTCGAATGGACCTCAAGCTTCGCCTTGCACTGACAGACACCGACACTGAAAGTGACTATTATTCACCGTCTTCACTTGCTGTTGCGGTTGCCAACAAGACAGGCGGAACTGCTACCATCACCGAATCCAGAACAACCAAGTATCTCGGTGAGCTGACATGGAACTATGCCCGAAAGATCAAGGCTCACGATATCAGTTCCGTGGTCGGATTTACGGCTGAGCATTCTGATAAGAATTATAAGAAACTTTCAGGATCAGGTTATACCAACGACAACCTGACATATAAGAATCTTCTGGGTCTGGTGCATCCGGACAATTTCACTGCATCATCTTATGTGCAGTATCAGGACAAGCTCTCAGTACTCGGACGATTCAACTACAACTACAGAAGGAGATATTATCTTACTGTAACCCTCAGAGCTGACGGTGCTTCTAATTTCGCGCAGAACCGCAAGTGGGGCTTCTTCCCTGCAGCTGCGCTGAGATGGTCTATCATGAACGAGAAGTGGTTCGAAAAGGCCACATGGCTCAACGATCTGTCAATCAGAGTAAGTGCCGGACGCTCAGGAAACGATGCCATCAGTCCGTATATGTCGCTTGCGACCTTCAACTCGTCTTTCACCAATTGGATATTTGGAGACGACAAGCTTCTGTCATATACGGCGAACAAGCTTGCCAACTCAGACCTCACATGGGAGACAACCACTTCTTATAACCTCGGTCTCAACTTTGCCGCATGGAACAGCAGGGTAATTCTCGAGGCTGACGCGTACGTCTCAGATACCAAAGACCTGCTTCTGAGCATGAGGAACACCCAGACAACCGGTTACAATACATATTACGCCAATGCCGGCTCGACCAGAAACATCGGACAGGAGATCACTCTCACAACCCGTAACATCGTTACAAAGAACTTCGAGTGGAATACCACCTTGACAATGGCTCATAACAGCCAGCTGGTGACAAGTGTCGGTTCGGAGTCTGAGGTCGTTCCTACATACACAAACCCTCGTACGACTTCACAGTATATGTATGGATATAAGAAAGGTTATCCTGTCAATGCCATCTGGGGATATCAGTACGAAGGCGTATGGCACAGCGACGAGGATATCGCCTACAACAAGATCACACATGCATATGTGTCTCAGTCGGCAAGTCCGAAGATGGGTCATCCTAAATATGCGGACATCAACCATGACGGTCTCCTTGACCAGAACGATATGGTGTACCTCGGAAGTTCTGACCCAGTGCTTTACGGAGGTTTCCAGAACAACTTCATCATCGGAAAGGGCCTTACTTTGGGCATATACTTCACATACTCGCTTGGCGGATATATCTACAACATCTCTGAGCTGTATGCAGGATCCGGAACAGCATCTTACAACAAGTACAGGACTATGCTCAACGCATGGACAGAAGCCAACCCTACAAGCGATGTCTGCAAGGCCGGTTATGATGATTCGCTGGCTTCAAGCAAGAGCGTGTACGATGCTTCATGGTTCAGACTTAAGGCTGTAACCCTCAATTATGACATTCCTCTTTCAAAGAAGGCCAAGAAGGTCATCAAGGAACTGTCTGTGGGATTCAGCAGCGACAACCTCTACCTGTGGAAGGTATATCCGGGATTCGATCCGGATGTGAACACTTCGTCAGATGTGTTCCGTCTTGACAACGGTTCATTCCCAAGATCACGTACTTATGCATTCAATGTTCAAGTGAGATTCTAGTTATGAAAAGAAAGATATTGATATTCTCTGCTGTTGTGACACTCCTGACAGGATGCCTCAACGAGAAGAACGAATCCTACACAACGACAGACAATTACTTCCAGGATGTCAACCAGATCATGACCGGCATCAACGGATGTTACAATTCTCTGAGAAACATCTATTCTGCGCGCGGATTCTGGGAGATGACCGATGTGGCGGCAGACCTCATGTACACATCAAGTTCGTCTCTATATAATTCCAACTGTGATGTTTCCCCTGCACGTCCGGGTATTGCATCAACAGTGTGGAGATATGGCTACGCAGGTGTAAAGGATACGAATGAAATTACGGCTGCCATTGCTGCTGCAGTGGAGAACGGATACATCACTGAAGAGGAGGCTGCTCCGCTTTATGCTGAAACTGCTGTGCTCCGTGCCTTGTATTACTATCTTCTGACCTCTACTTTCGGAGATGTACCTTTCTATGCAGAGAGAGTGACTGAGGAAAACCGCGAGAGGATTGCGACTCTTCCAAGAATGGACGCAAAGTCTACAAGAGACTACTGCATTGCCGAACTTGACAAGTGGCTTGTCAGAGAGCAGGCTCTCCCTATGGTCCGCACATATGATGGAAACGAGTTCAGAGCCGGTGCTGCTGTAGGATATGTGGTGGCTGCCAAGATGTGTATGTGGAACGAGAGATGGGAGGAGGCCATAGCTTTCCTTTCAAAGGTAGAGGACATATACGGCCATTATGCAGACTCTCCATCAGCTTTCGGAACTGACTATCCTTTGACAGATGTTCCTTTCGCAAAACGTTATGTCAAGGAGTCAATCTTCGAGATGGCTAATGTCGTGGAATCATACGGTACTCAGACAACTGCAATGATTGCAGCCAGCTGTCTGCCTTCCCGTGTGGCAAATTCGGTGATCGAGAATGCCCTCAATCCTGATGGCGGTACAGACGACGAGTATACAGAGGAGGACGGTGAGCAGCTTGAGGACAATTCCGGTTCTGACTGCTATGCCGGTATCCGCATCCCGGAACTTGGAGGAAATTCAAGAACTTCAGCAACAGCAAGACCAACGACCTACCTCTACACCAGACTCATGCCATACGCTTCTGCAGACCTGCGCAGCGGTGAGTACTCCAATGGAGCGAACTCTCCAAGAGGAGGAAGCGGTACGCTCGCATGGAGATGGGTCGGATATGACCCCATCGAAGACCCTGAGAATACAGACCGCAAGGTCATGTTCTTCTGGTCGTCATCTTCATCCAAGACCAAGATCAAGGCTACAGACAGACCTTGGATGGGAAATAAGTTCTGGGCTTATGACATGAACAACACGAGGGACCCTAACAACTACAAGATCTTCCGTTTTGCTGACGTCATTCTGATGAAGGCGGAGGCTCATCTTCAGATGGGTGAGTTTGATCTGGCATGTAAGTACTTGAATGTTACACGAGTGCGTGCCGGACTTAATGAGATCGCATACGCAAGCGTTGGTTCGGAACCAGAAGCTCTGATGGAAGAAATCCGCATGGAGAGGGCTAGAGAGCTTGTGGGTGAGTTCCACCGCAAGTTCGACCTTGTCCGCTGGGGAATATGGTATGAAAGGACCGTGGCATACAATGAGGGCTCATACCTTAAGGAGTACATCCGCCCGTGTCATCGCTACTGGCCTATTCCTGCCGACCAGGTTGCCTATAGTGGAAATGCACTTGATAATGATGAATATCTCGAATAAGAAAGATTATGAAGAAGTACATTATATATATAGTATTGTGCCTGACGGCTGCTCTGTCATGCGAGCAGCTGCCTGATGATGTGCAGATCTATGGTGTCGGTTGCAAGGATAAGGAGGTTGCATTGGGAAGTGATGCCGGAGAGTACACGCTGGAGGTGTTTGCGGACGGTGAGTTCACTGCGGCATTGGATGAGTCTGCGTCATGGATCCGATTCGCTTCAGATCCGGATGCAAGGGAGATTGCCCTTAGCGGTGACATGACCGTGGATTTCGCATACGACATCAACCGCGGCATTCCGCGTACAGCAGTCCTCACTCTGACCAGAGGAACCAATGTGTTTGAACTGAATTTCAACCAGGAAGGTATTCTCGAAGGTGGAGTGACCATCGAGCAGAAGAACATCTCCATTCCTGCAGAGGGAGGACAGTTCGGTGCCAAGATTTCTACCAAGCTGAGAGCTGAGGACCTGACTTTTGAAGTGGAGTATACCGAAAAGAACAGCACTGACTGGATAAGCGCCATCGGTCTCAAGAACAACTTCATCAGATTCGATGTGAAGGCAAATGTCACTGACATCATCAGACACGCAGTCATCACAGTCAGATATGACGGAGGCAAGGGATATATCCAGGTTTCTCAGTACAATGCGGGCAGTGCAATGGAGGAAGTCGATGTGACCGGCTTGAAGGAACTTCTTGACTCGGAGGGAGAGTATATGATCGAGTCCCATATCGTTCTCAACGGACTTGTCATCAATGATAACCTCGAGAAGAATGGAGCCGAGAACCGCCTTATCAGTGTCGACAACCAGGATATGACTTACGCTGACAGGATCATCTATGTACAGAATGAGGACGGTACAGACGGCATCAAACTGATCTTCTCAAAGAGCTGTGCCGATCTTGTAAGCCGTTATGACAGAATCAGTCTCGACACATACGGCCTTATGCTCAAGAGAGAGGACAACCCTGTGCGCTATTCGATTTCAAGAATCCCTGTTGAGGCCCTTGTAGCCACATCAGCAGGTGACGCTCCGGCAGAGAAGGTCCGTGGACTTGCAGAATTGACAGACAACGACATCTATACTCAGGTTACAGTACCTGACGTGGAGATTCCTGTAAGCAAGGGAAGCTTCGCACCGATAGACATCAGATATATCAACCTCATGGTGTCTTACCCTATGGTCATCAGAGACAAGGATGGCGGCACCAGCCATATAATGGTCAATGTGGACTGTCCATGGTCAAGAGACGGAAAGGGACTTCCGAAGGGCAGTGGATCTGTCACAGGTGTTGTCGTGCATGAGAAATGCGACAACTTCGAGTGGGATGCCGCGAAGGAGAATGAACTTATAGCAGCAGGTCAAAACGCATCATACATTACAGGTCTCGGTACCATCGGTGACTATCAGATCCGTCCGGTAAGAAGATCCGAGGTCATGATCTCAGAGGATGCTTCAGAAAGTTTCTCTACTCTCATGTATGAGTGGGGATACTGCGACTATCAGGGCGTAAATCTGGTGAAGAACTACACAGACGACAAGGATCTTTATCCGACATATCCTCTGGTTGCTGATCCGTTGACACTGGATGCCAGGTTCTATTGCGAGAAGAGCGGTTCGAAGGTTGCCTTGAACCTTGTGAATGACTTTACGCATGTGGGACCATACGTGTATGGCGGTGAGATTACAGAGGAAGCAAACGGCAACGGCATCTATGATTATCTCGGAAGAAGCGCCCATTGGAGACCATACGGAGCCAAGAACGGAGTCATATACTCTAAAGAGAATAAACAGGAGTGGGAAACATCCAACGGATCAGCATGGTGCGCGGCAGGCTGGTCAGCAAGCCAGTACTGGTGTGCTGAGTTCCCTACAGCAGACCTGACATCGGAAAACAGCCCTCTCAACATCACATTCGGCACCATGAACCACCTGAAGAAGGAGAACGCCATCCGCAACTGGAAGATTCAGTGGTCTGCGGACAAAGAGGACTGGAAGGATGTGTCTGCTTATACAGTTCCTGACTTTGCAGTCGATGCAAACAGAAAGGTCAGCCAGCTTCCTGGAACAAAGTTCATCACTGTGAATATTCCTGATGAGGCACTCGGACTGGAGAAGGTATATGTGCGCCTTGTTCCGACAGACAAGAGCTTTACATCGTCAGTCTATAATGCAATCAATTATTTTGCTGTAAGATATAATAAATAAGACATGAAAAAATATCTTTTTATAATTTCAGCCGTATTGGCATTTTGTTCTTGTTCGCACAAGACTGAAGAAGTCGCGAAAAAGTATGATCTGTGTGTTTATGGAGGTTCTGCATCAGGAGTCGTGGCAGCGTATTCTGCAGCTCAAATGGGCCTTGACGTCCTTGTCGTGGAGCCGAATATCAGAATCGGAGGACTGACTACAGGAGGTCTGAGCTTCACTGACATCGGAAACAAGCAGGTGGTAAAAGGCGTTGCCCTTCAGTTCTACCGCAGACTTGGAGAGCACTATGGCAATCTCGAGCAGTGGGTGTTCGAGCCAAGTGTGGCTCATAAGATTCTCATGGACTATCTTGACCATGAGAACATCGATGTCGTTACCGGCTATCATCTGTGTGATGCAGAAATGGACGGAACGGACATCACCTCCATCAAGGTAGCCGGCGGAGAAGCAAGTGCTGATACCCTTTCATTCGATGCAAAGTGGTTCATAGACGCTTCCTATGAGGGTGACCTCATGGCCAAGGCAGGCGTTTCATACCGCACTGGACGTGAAGACTGCTCTGAGTATGGTGAGACATGGAACGGCGTACACATGAGACATCTTCATCAGTTCCCTGACGGCGTAGATCCATACGTGGTTCCCGGCGATCCTTCAAGCGGTCTACTTTGGGGAATCAGCGAGGGAACTCTCGCACCGCAGGGTTCAGGTGACAACCTCATCCAGGCATACAACTTCAGGATATGTCTTACAGACAACCCGGAGAACAGGATTCCTATCGAAAAACCTGAGAATTATGATCCTTCAAAATATGAACTTCTGCTTCGTGTATACGATGCTCAGCCTCACATGAGGGAGATCAACCAGTATTTCATCTGGAGCATCGGCCCGAACAGAAAGACTGACGTGAACAACCGTGGTGCATTCTCTACAGATATGATCGGCGCAAACCACAATTATCCAGAGGCTACTTGGGAGGAGCGTCAGGAGATCATCAAGGCTCACAAGGACTACACTCTCGGACTTCTCTATTTCGTGGCTACTGACCCACGTGTGCCTGCAGAGCTCCAGGACTTCGTCAAGGAGTGGGGTCTTCCAAAGGATGAGTACGTGGAGTGCGGCAACTGGACTCCTCAGCTCTATGTCCGCGAGTGCCGTCGTATGGTTGGAGAGTATGTTGCGACTCAGGCAGACTGCGACAACAAGGTGATTGCACCTGAGGGCATTGCGTATGCTGCATATACAATGGATTCTCATAACACTCAGAGAATCGTCATTGAAAAAGACGGAAAGAAAATGGTCAAGAACGAAGGCGATGTGGAGATCGGCGGCGGAATGCCTTACCCTATCTCATACCGTTCACTCACACCTAAGCGTGAAGAGTGTACAAACCTCCTCGTGCCTATCTGCTGCTCTGCTTCTCACATTGCATACGGATCGATCAGAATGGAGCCTGTGTTCATGTGTATGGGACAGGCTGCCGGAATGGCCATTGCCATTGCCGAGCAGAAGGGACTTGACAAAGTTCAGGATGTAAACTACATGGATATAAATGATATCATGGCTGTCAATCCATATCTTGACGGCACTTCTGCTGATATCATTATCGATGACAATCAGGCAGAGGCAAAGGGAGGAAAATGGCTTGACTCTATAGGTCCAGGAGCACCGCTTCCTAATGACAACATAAAGAGGGCTGATAATCATCACCTTTCAGAGGACGGCGTGTATGGCCCGACCTGTCTTGTAGGCAGCGCAGACGAGGGTTACGTGGAATATTCTGCTGTAATCCCTGAAGCGGGAACTTATGATGTCTATACCTATCACCATGCAAAGTCATCACATTGTCAGGAGACCTTCTTTGACTTCAGTGACGGCACTACGGCGTCTGTAAATTCCAACGATGTAGTCATAATCGGTCAGTCAGTAAGCACATGGCATAAGGTCGCTACATTTGACTTTGAGAAAGATCATCAGTTCAGTGTAAAGCTCCGTGGAGACGGCAGCGACGGAACTGTATGTGCTGACGCCATAATGCTTGTAAAACAGAAATAACATGAAGAGAATATTTATCATTTCACTGCTCATGCTTGCTGCCTGCCATATCTCCTTCGGTTGGGGAGGTGTCGGACATGCGGCAATCGCACAGATAGCAGATAACCATATCTCAAAGTCTACGAAGAAACTGCTGAAGAAGTGCCTTGCCGGAACAGATATCGTGGAGGTTGCATCGGATGCAGACGACAACTACTATGTGTGGAGTCGTGACATCGGATTCGAGTGCTCTAATCCCAAGATCCTCAGGCGTCAGCCTTCGGATATGGACAGTTATCCGACTAATATCGAGCCATGGTGTCATTCCTATTCTGTGGATTCCCTTTACAATACATATCGCCATAATCGCGAAGGGGATGAGTACATCAGAAATGCGGTCATGGATCTCGATGTGCTGATCACAGATCTCAAGGCAAATTGGGCAGAGATGGACAAGGATGAGTGCATGATGAAACTTTCACTTGTCATTCATCTGATTGGTGACATCCATTGCCCGATGCATATCCTTTATGTCCCACAGGCGCCGACAGGTGGCAAGTATTCCTTTACTGTAAGGGGAGAAAAGGTCGGAGCGCATTCATATTGGGACTCAAAGCTGATCAAGATGCTTGAGCCGGAGTGGAGCTACTATGAGTATTCTGAGGCAGCGGATACTGCATCTCCAGAAGAAATTGAGGAGATCCAGAAAGGTGACGTGTATGACTGGGGCAAGGCAAGCGCAATATCCGCTCTGCCGGCTCACGTTCATGAGGCGAAAGCTGTCCTCTCTGACGAATATCCCGAGAAAGACAGGGAACTGCTCTACCTTCAGCTCAGAAATGCAGGTTACCGCCTTGCAAAGACATTGGATTATATCTTTGACAGTTCCGATAATCAATAGAATATGCTGAATCTTGTAAATAATTAAAATACTGATATTCATGAAAACTAAAACTTTATTTCTAACAGCAGGAGTTCTTCTCCTGTCTCTGGTTTCATGCGGACAAAACACTGATAATAGTGAGCCAGAGGGAAAGAATCAGAAAATATGGACTTACTCCATGAATAAGATCTGCAAGGAGTGGGACGGACAGTGGCAGGGAATTAAGGTCGCATCAGACGGCAACTGCTATTTCGGTTCATCTACTCACTCTAAGAGCCATGGTGCCGGTTTCCATAAGTTCGATCCTAGAACATACGAGGTTACAATGCTTGCTGAAGACATGACTGAGATCTGCGGCGAGTCAGACCTTCCTGGTTTCCCTCAGCAGGGCAAGATCCATTCTGATATCGTAGAACATGACGGATGGCTGTATTTCTGTACACATCTTTCAAACTACTGGAAGGAGGGTATCGAGGCTTATCCAGGAGCTCATATCATCGGATATGAAATGGCTACCGGAAAGTTCAGAGATTACGGTATCCCTATGCCGGGTTATTCAATCTATGCCGCTATTGATGTGGATCCGAAGTATAATAAGATTTATGCGTTCATGACTCCATTCAAGTCGGCGGACAGGAAGAATGATGGAAGCCACCTATACAGTATCGATATTGAAAGCGGTGAGATGAAGGATCTTGGCTTGGTTGTCAGAGAAAAAGCATGTTCATTCTATTTCTATATCGATGATAATGGAAATGTGTGGTTCACTCTTAAGAAGAGAGGCATGCCTAAGATTGAAGATCATGGTAACCTATATGTCTATCGTCCATCAACTGGTCAGATTCACACATACGAGAATGTTCTTCCAATGGGACAGCTGATCGATGGAACAAGAACTACTGAACTCCAGGATACTCAGCGATCATGGACATGGCTTACTCCTATCGAAGGAAGAAAGAGATGTATGTACATCATGGGTCCTTTCGGTGGCGGTGATGAAAGGGCATGGATCTTTGATCCTGCAAAGGACATCGAATCAGGTGAGGCGTTCGAACCTATTGCTAATATTGGACCTAGCTACTTCCAGACCGCATTGGCTGGAGATAGACTTTATTTCGTTCAATACGAGAATCTTCAGGATGAGAGAACCCTTAAAGCAGAGGATGCACGCGAGTTGACTCCAGCTGATTCTAATTACGTAGACTATAAGATGCACCTGAGAAGTGTGTCATTGAAGAAGGGCGACGATCATAATGTGATTACCGACCATGGTCCTCTCGTAGATGCAGAAGGACGCAAGGCTGCCATGGTTTATGCACTGGCAGCAGATGAGTCAGGCCTTGTGTATGTTTACGGCAGCTGGACAGTAAAGTCTCCTAAAGAGGCGTCTTTGCAGTATCAGTTCAGAAAGCATCCAAATGGAGATGTATTCCACCTTGCACCTCGTGGAGAGTTCTTCGCTGTAGTAAATACTAACCTTGAGTAGGTAAATGAGAAAAGGAATATTCAATATAGCATTTTGGATTTTGGCTTTTGCAGCTTTCGTCATTCCGACGAGAGCTGCTGAGCCATATCTTGTCCATCGCTTCAATCCAGGCGGCACGGGAGTCCGTAATAACATCACTACGATTCTTCAGGATTCAAACGGATTTATATGGATAGGAACCCAAGAAGGATTATATAGATATGATGGTAACGAATGCGTCAAGATGGATATTCCTGTCAACAATCCAGGCTATCTCTCAATCAAGGACTTATGTGAGGATGCCAATCATGATGTCTGGATTGCTTCAACAGCGGGACTGACCCGTTACGATTCAAGCAGCAATAAAATCATTGCATTCAAGTCACCTGAATTTGAGAGTGCCGCTCATGTTACAAAACTTGTCAGAACCCAGAACGATGCAATCATCGCTTCGGCAAGGGACAATGGAGTATATCATATCGACACAAAGAATTATGAGTGTACTCCTATAAAGTTAAAAGGTGCAGATGAGTACTACTCTTTATCAATATGCTCCACAGATGAAGGATCGATATATATCCTGGTAAGAGACAGAGGTATATACATGTTGAGGTCTTTCGATAAAGGCATCGCTAATCCGTTGCCTGCCAAAGCAGACACTCCGTTCCAGAAGTTTCCTGGAATAGAGAATATGGAATATTACAATGGTAAGCTGATTGCCGGAGTAGCAGATGAAACATTCATCTATAACATCTCCACTGGAGAGACGATGATAAAAGGATGGTCTGATGTCAATGATGCTTTAAGACTGAGTGACGGAACCATTGCACTGGCTACAAACCGTGGTCTGGTATTCGCCGACAATAATTTAAATGTCATCAGGCATTATACTGAGGACAATGCAGATATGTATGCGCTTAATGATAAGTCTATACGTACAGTCTGCAAGGATCGCGAGGGCAACCTGTGGGTCGGTACCGTCCATGAAGGTGTCTACGTTTTCTATAAGAATCATTCCGAGATAAATTATTTTTATCCGGCAAGCAAGTCGCTTCCTTTCAGCCAGAGAATCCGCTCGATAATAGAAGACCCGGAAGGAATGATTTGGGTTGGATCTGAAAACGGAGGCTTGACTCGATATGACCCTTCAATTGGAGAACTGAAGAAGATCGACTTGCCGATCAAAACGAAAAATATCCTTGGCCTGAATGTTCAGGGACCATATCTATGGGTCGGTTCATATTCCTTTACTGATCCTCTTGTCAGGATGGACAGAAGGACCATGGAGATGGAGACGTTCCCAGACTTCTCGAGATGTGTATATCACATCGTGCAATATGCCAAGGACACCCTTATGCTCTCCAGCAGGAACGGCATATCGTTCATAGACCTTTCGTCAGGCAGACCGGAAGAATTCTTCCTTCCTGAATTGGAAAAGGTCAGGACAGGACAATTGATTTCTGGTCCTGATTCATCTATCTGGACAGGAGGACGCAATGCGCCTTTGCTGAATGTCAAGGATGGCAGAGTGCGTAGGGTAGAGGAGTTTTTTCCGGGTAATACAGAGAATCTGGGGATAATTTCCCCTTCAGGAGTCCGACCGTTGATGTTTGACAGTAAAGATAATCTTTGGGTTTCGGTTCTTAACAGAGGTGTGGCAAGACTGGATTTCGCAACTAAGAAAATCCAGATGTATCCGTCCTTGCTGCAGGCCGACGACGGAAGGTTCTGTGCTGCTGTTGAGGATGAGGATGGCGATGTATGGATAACATCAAGTGACGGTATTCTTGTGCTGAATCCGGAAACTGGTACATCATTCTTCTTTGATGGTGGTGACGGCCTGATGTCAGGAAGATTCAGAGAGTTTTCGCTATATCTTGCTTCTGACGGCACAATGTACGCAGGACTGCATGACGGCATGATTTCTTTCAATCATGAAGAATTCAAAAGTCATGACGACCGCATACCTCCGATTGTCATAACATCTGCATACGTGATTGATAATCTTGGAGACAAGACAACATTCATCAACATGGACAAGGAAGAAATTGTCCTCAATCATGACCAGAACTCTCTCCGCATAGGTGTTTCCGACATGACGTACTCACGACCCGCCAAAAGCAGGCTGATGTACAAAGTGGATGAACTTAATGATACATGGCTACCGGTAGACAAGGGACAGATAACACTTACCGGCCTTTCCAAAGGAACATACACATTGCGTTTAAGGTCGATAAGAACAGACGGAAGTTTCTGCAATAATGAGATTGTAAGGAAAATTGTAATAAATCCACATTTCCTTTTATCTGTACCGGCCATAATAATATATATCATATTATTGACAGCCACTCTGTTCTTCGCGATCAAATTGACACGAAAAAAGAGTCTTCGCACAGCAATGGAACAGGCAAACCGTGAAAGAGAACAGTTCGAGGTTCAGCGCCAGAAGCAATATTACGCCTCGAAAGTGGAGTTCCTGATGAACATTGCCCATGAAATAAGGACTCCTCTGACACTTATAAAGGGACCGATAGATGACCTTATCCAACGGTATTCAGGTTCTTCAAACAAAGATCTTGTAAATGACCTTCATGTGGTCAGCAGAAATTCTGATAAACTCAGTCAGTTGCTTGACGAACTGCTGGACTTCAAGAAGATAAACAGTACGGGATATGAACTGAAAGTGAGCGATTATAATGTCAATGAACTTGTACGGGTTGTGTTTGACAGATTTTCAAGACTTGCGAAGAACCGCAATATGACTTATACGCTTACTCTGCCGGATGAACCTCTGTCATGTCAGGTGGACAAGATCGCAATGGACAAGATTCTGAGCAATCTTTTGGCAAATGCAATGAAATATTCTCAGTCAAATGTGAAACTGACATTGCAAAGACAGCAGGATGTGTTTCATGTGATTCTCGAGAATGACGGAACGATTGTTCCTCTGAACTCAAGAGACAGGATCTTCAAACCGTTCGAGAGATTTGTGGATTCCAGCAGTATAGAGACCGGAACGGGAATCGGACTATATGTCAGCCGAAATTTTGCGGAGCTGCTCAACGGAACACTGGAAATGGATAATGACACCGAGGTAAACAGGTTTATCCTCACAATACCTATCGTTGAAAGCATACCGGAAACCGAGGATCAGATAAATCAACTTCCTTATCTGGACATACCACAATCCAGGAGAACAATCTTCGTTGTTGAAGACAGTGATGACATGAGGGAATTCATAACACGTCAGTTATCCCCAATATACCATGTTGTGGCAACCAGAAATGGCATTGAGGCACTTGATCTTATTAAAAGAAGCACCAACACTCTTCCTGAAATAATCATCAGTGATGTGATGATGCCGCAGATGGATGGACTGGAACTTTGTAAAGAAATAAAAAAGAACCCGATAACAACACACATAACATTCATAATGTTATCAGCCTTGGCAGATGAAACATCAAAACTGCAGGGATTTAAATACGGAGCGGACGCATATATGCCAAAACCATTTTCAATAAAAGAACTTTTAGTAGTTATACAGAATCAGTTGAGTCTGAGAGACGCCTTGCTGGAAGCAGGAGGAGGTAATTCTGAGGATAAGGAACAAGGTACACACGAACACAATCTCAAGATCGTGAAAATTGTAGATGAGTATGTGCAGGAACATCTGGAAGACGAGGAACTCAATGTTGATAAGCTTGCAGAGGTGGCATGCGTCAGTGTTTCAAGCCTGTTCAAGAAGATGAAGGCTACCATCGGCATCAGCCCTAATGAATTCATCCTCATCAGCAGGCTGAAAAAGGCAGTGGAACTGCTGAAAGACGAAAATCTCTCCATCGAACAGGTCAGCATCATGGTCGGATTCCGATCTCATGCATACTTCTCGACTTGTTTCAAGAAACAATTTGGTGTAAGCCCAAAGAAATATAGAGAGAGCCTGAATGAATAATAATTAAAAATACATCATAATATGAATTTTGCAGAAAAAAGTACGTTTCTGTTGATTCTGTGTGGCCTGTCCTTCTCTGTGGCGGGATTCTCACAGGAGGCAGACTCATTAAAAGCCGGAGGAGACAGAGGCGTCATGCTCAATGCAGAGTCAGCCTCTATGCCTCGCGAGATTTCAATCGGTTTGCCCACAGGAGACAATGGTGCTGCTATATGTGAGGATGGTGTGAAGCATTCCTATAGCTTTGTAAAGGGTCATTATCATTGGGCTGGAGGTAATGCATATTCTTCGGTAGGATTGCGTGGACTTTCTGAGTCGGTGATCAGGACAGGTGATATAGGAATGGTAGTGGACTCCTATACCAAGCTTGGAGGCGAGAATCATGCGGGAGTCTTCTCATTCAAGTCGTCAACATTCGGTCTGATCAATTTTGACGGATCAGTCAGCGGCCCTGTCAAGAAGGGATGGCATTACTCTTTGGGAGTTTATGTAAATCTGAATCCGACCAGTGTAAATGCTCCCGGAAGAACATTTGTTGACAACAAGCAGATCTTCAAGGCTGCCTTGTCCAGGAGATGGGAGAACGCAAGCTTTGACATCATTTATAAATTGTCATTCTCAAAAGACAACCTTGGCGGCTATGGAGAAGCTCCGTTCTATTATAACGGAGATGGATCCATCAGCGAGATTGAGGGATATAAGCTCGGAAGATCATGCTATTTTCCAGCTAATGATGATATTACCTATATGGATCTTACTACAGGCGACATCAAGACAGGGGATATCGGCAAGATGGATGACAGACAAATTCATGATATTCTCTTCAAGGGTAAATATAAAACCGACTCCGGCTGGGATCTGACTGGATTTCTGCACGGATGTGTTGCACCGAAGAACAATTGGATCAAATCGGTCGTTTCCGGTATTGATGTCTCAACAAACGGATTCCTGAAGAATGGAAAGGCTGCCAGTCTTGAAGACGGAAGTACATATAGCGGAAAGCTTCAGAACAGAGTGGTGAGCATCATCGACTCTAAGTCATTGGATGTGACTGCATTGTTTGAGGCTAATAAGGTGTGGGCAAAGCATGACCTGAATCTTGGTGCCGAGATTTATTATGTGGGACAATATGAGAAGACGGCTTCTGCAAGAATCGCCCATACAGTGACTGCTGATCCTCAGAGAATCTACTTGGACGGACAGTCTTCATGGGGCTATAACATGAATTCTCAGTATGCAGAGGGAGTCAGATGGTCTGCGACAGCATACGCATTCGATGACTGGAAGATCACAGACCGATTCCTTCTCAGAGCAGGTCTGCGACTCAGACCTCTTTATCAGAGTATTGACGGAGCGTCTGTCATTGACGAGGCTACTGCCGGAAACAAGAAGACAGAAGGCTTCTATCTCAATAATGGAGTGGCAAAGAAAAGTAATGTGACGCTTCGTAAGCTCGATTATGCCGGAACCCTGTATGCTACATATCGACTCGTAGACGGACTCTTCTTCATGGGAGAAGGATTCTACAGCATCACTAACAAATCAGTAAGTTACTTCAAGGCAACCAAGATACCTACTCTCAAGGCTATCGGAAATGCAATGGGACGCGGTGGTCTTATGTATGAGAACGAGTGGATGGATGCGACAGCGATGGTGTCTTACATTACCAGCTGGAACAACGCTGCCACCGTATCTGTCACCAAGCAGATCGGAGGTGTAAGTGAAACTCAGGACTATACAGCTCAGTACGGAATCGGAACACTTGGATTCAACTTTGACGGCAACATGCATTGGGGAGGCTTCAACCTTCACCTTATGTTTACCTTCCAGGATCCTAAGTACAAGAACTATGACAATGTCTTTACATTCAGTGACGGTTCTACCAGCGAGATTTCCTATACAGGAAATTATGTGACAGGTATCTCACGCGTGATGCTCGAGATTGACCCTTCATATTCATACAAGGGCTGGAGATTCTGGGCCAGCGCCAGATATTTCAGCCGTCAGTACGCTTCAAGAACCAACCTTGCCTATTTCAAGGGAAGATGGGAGACATTCGGCGGAATCGATTACAAGATTACATCTGACCTGAAGCTCTCACTCAATGTGGTCAACTGGCTTTTCCAGAGAGGACCAAAGGGAAGTATCGATGTGGCCGATACCATTTCGGATGCATCGGAACTTGAGGGATACCTCATGTCGGGCAAGTATATGAGACCGTTTGAGGTCAATATCGGTGTGACTTATAAATTTTAATTATATCTGTTTTTTATGAGAAGAATTCTATTTGTAGTTTTAGCCTCTTTGCTGGCTGCAGTCTATGTTGATGCGGCATCGGTTTTTGATGCTGATCCGCGTGCATCCGAGAAGGCTACAGTAGTCGCAGGCAATGCGCGTTTTACTGTGCTGACGCCTCATCTTATCCGTATGGAGTGGAGCGAGAATGGCGTATTTGAGGACCGTGCGTCCCTTACATTCATCAACCGTAATCTTCCTGTGCCTGAGTTCAAGGTGAAGAAGGCCGGTAAGAAGGTTACCATCAGGACGGGTGCTGTAACTTTGACTTATGTAGATGGCAAAGGTCCTTTTAACTCATCAAACCTCAAGGTTGAGTTCCTTACAGCAGGACAGAAGAGCGTATGGACTCCAGGAATGGATGACAGTGGCAACCTGATGGGTACGACTCGTACTCTTGATAATGTTGACGGTCGCCTCCATACGAGTAATGATCCGCTTGAGAAGGGTCTCCTTTCACGTGACGGCTGGGCAATCGTAGACGACAGCAAGAATTATCTTATGGATGAGACAGGCTGGGTGACTGCTCGTCCTGGTCAGGAGAATTATCTTGACTGGTATATCTTTGCACATGGCCATGAGTACAAGCTTGCCCTTGCAGACTATACAAAGGTTTCAGGTCCGGCTCCTCTTCCTCCGCGTTATACTTTCGGCTACTGGTACAGCCGCTATTGGCAGTATTCAGACAGCGAGCTTAGAGATATCATTGAAAGATTCCGTTCTATTGACATCCCTGTAGATGTGCTTATCATCGACATGGACTGGCATGAGACATGGGGTCTTGACAAGGATCCTGAGCTTGACGAATATGGTCAGAGAATCGGATGGACCGGCTATACTTGGCAGAAGGAACTTTTCCCTGCACCTGAGCAGATGTTTGAGTGGGCGAATAGTGCAGGACTTAAGACTGCGTTGAACCTTCACCCTGCATCAGGAATCCAGCCATACGAGGAGTGCTACGACCGCTTCTGCAAGGAGTATGGATGGGATCAGCCAGGTAAATCCGTTCCGTTCAAGATCGATGAGAAGAAGTGGGCTGATGCATATTATAAGACAGTGCTCAGACCTATCGAAGACCAGGGAAATACTTTCTGGTGGCTTGACTGGCAGCAGTGGAAGGAGTCAAAGTACAATCCAGGACTTTCAAATACATTCTGGCTCAATCATGTGTTCTACAACTATGCAAAGGATAATTATCCATATCTGAGACCTTTCCTCTACCATCGTTGGGGCGGACTCGGTTCACATAGATATCCTATCGGATTCTCAGGTGACACTATCATTACATGGGAGTCGCTTGAGTACCAGCCAGAGTTTACAGCCACTTCAGCAAACGTGAACTATGGTTATTGGGGACACGACCTCGGCGGACACATGTTCCACGGACATAAGGGCACAGAGAACGCGGAAAGATACACCCGTTGGCTTCAGTATGGAGTATTCTCTCCATTCTATAAGATCCATCCGACCAAGCATCCGGACTGCAAACGCTATCCATGGCTCTTCCCTGAAACCATGTTCCAGATGATCGATGCATTCCATCTCCGTTATGCACTCATTCCATACATATATAACGCAGCACGCAAGAACTTCGATACAGGTGTAGCAATGTGCTATCCTATGTATTATGACTACCCGGAGGCAGAAGAAGCATATCAGTACAAGCGTCAGTTCATGTTTGGTAATGACATCCTTGCCACATGTATTGCTGTGCCTGGTGATGAAGTTACAGGCGTCGCTACTATCGATATATGGTTCCCTGAGGGAAATGACTGGTATGATATGGCGACCGGAACAATGTATGAGGGTGGTCAGAAGAGAGATCTCGGCTATACGATAGATGAGAACCCCTGGTATGTGAAGGCCGGTTCGATCATCCCTATGAACCCGGCTCACGTTCGTACAGCTCAGGTTCCATGCGATACATTGGTGCTTACAGCCATCCCAGGTGCAGACGGCCAGCTTTCATACTATGAGGATGACGGCCTGAGCCGCAGCTATGAGACTGAGTACGCAATTACAAAGGTTGATCAGGTACGTGCAGACAATAAGGTCGTAATGACTGTAGCTCCTCGCGAAGGTCACTATGCAGGTATGAAGGATACAAGAAGCTATGAGCTTCGCTTCATGGGTACCCGTACTCCAGAGAAGGTTCTTGTAAACGGTGTTGAGATCCCATACGCAAGATATGCAAAATCAGGTCAGTGGACATACGACGCATATAATCTTGCACCGGTTGTATATTTGAAGGATGTTTCTGTAAATGAGCCTCTTGTTGTGGAGCTCGTACTCTCAGAGGGACACACAGATGCAGAACTCAATGGTCTTAAGGGTATTTTCTTGAGATGTAAGAATATCTCCGAGCCATACAAGAACGAACAGGGACTTAGAGACAGAAGAATCATGCTTCCTATCGAGTACCTCAAGGTCTCTCAGTGTCCTAACTTCATCATGGCAGACCCTCAGAACATCTTCCAGTATGTGGGTGACCTGAAGGAAAACCTTCCTAAGTACGAGAAGTACCTCGAGGGAGAGACTCCTCTCATTTCAGATGAATTCAAGGCTCGCCTTAAGGCACACGTCATTGACGGCTACAAGGGAACCACCAAGTAATTCCACCTTATATGTAACTGACGTGCTCCAGGTTCATGATGAACCCGGAGCACGTTTTATAAATGTCATTTTTATTGTCCACCAGTGTTAATGAGGGAACACTGATAAAATCCTTCCGGAGTCAGTTCTCCAGATAGTAAGTTACCGACGTCACTTACTATCTTGACAACTAGCTTATTCTGACAATTCCCTCAAAATAAGTTCCTTTTTCAGTCTGCGTCCGAGAGAGTATTCCCCATAGTCGATGCCCTTCTCCCTCAGCAGACTATCCATACAAAGGTCGTCTCCTCTGAAAATGGTGGATTCGGCCTTTTTTCGTATACCTTTAATATAGTCTATGGATTCCTTCGGGATTACCAGATGGCATGGAATGACTACGGCAACCGGATTCAGTCCTATGGCATGGGCGACAGCCCTTACTCCGGCTTTATTTCCGCAGAGGTCTGCAAAATCGCTGTAACTGATCAGACGCGGTTTGATGGCATTACCGTTCTCATCGTGGGTCATATCGAAAAGCCTGCGCCACACCTGCTTCTGAAACTCCGTCCCGAAAAGCATGAGATCTTCCCACCTGATGCCTTGACGAAGCCTCCACACTTCGTCAAAACCGACAGTCTCTGCACATATCTTAGTGTATGCCGGATTTTTCTGCTGCGCCAGGCGCGTAGCAATCGAAACCAGTTCAACATAGTCCGTCGAAATGCCCGCGATCTTTCCGTCAATCCGGACAATTACCCATTTCCGGTCGCTGATCATAACACGTTATTTTAAAATGTCACTTATCTCATCCCAAGGAATGTTAACCTCCACGATGCCCAATACATATGGTCCGACCTCATATCTGCCATAGATATAGGTAATGCCCTCATCGCTCACATAGAAATTTCCATTCGGATCAATCTCAGTTTCGAAAAGCATGTCGACGTCTTCTACACTCACCAGAAGATTTGCCCTGAGCGATTGTGTCAGGCGCTCTTCATAGCCCGGTTTGAACAGATCCGCCTCAGTGATTCTTTTGCCGGCACCGGCGTCAAAGACAATCGCGGCTTTCGCATCCATTCCGTGTGCTCCGCCGGTATATCCGCCATACATCGTGACGTAGCTGAGCATATTCCTGTATTCGGGCAAGAATCCGCCCTCAATATATCCCATCCATTGCAAGGCGTAATGCATATCTTCCTCAAATCCCTCACTCTCCGCCCATTCGGCATTTGTCTCACGATAGAATTCTATCGATTTGTCACAGTATTGCCTTATTGCATAGTCAATGTCAGACGTGTGGTATGCCTCGCCTAGAAGATGAGCGGTGATGTCACGCTGCATTCTTTCCAGCGCCTCGCCCTCAACCCCTCCGACAGGCCATTCGATTTCCATATTTATGCTCAGGGAGTCAGTGCTTCCCTCGAAAAGGGCCGCAGCCTCATCGTGAACGATTTCGATAGTTTCAAGCTTGGTTTCAGGTGCCTTGTTACCGGAACCGGTACATCCTGAGACAGCTGCCGCCAACACCACAGAAGCAACAGCTTTGAATATATTCCCTAAGTGTTTCATGATTAAAAAGCTAACTTCCCCAAAGATAATGATATTTATTCTTTCACATAGACTGTCCGACATCAAAACCGTCAAAAAGCTGTCGGACGGTACCCCAAAGAGGGTATTTTGATGTATTTTCGATACCGTCCGACATTAAAATGGTCAAAAATATGTAGGACGATACCCCACAAATCGACTTAGGTATAATATTGCTTAGTCATTTTTTTTAAAATCCATGCACTTTTCTGCCTAAAATTGTATTTTTGCGGGCAAAATGAGTAATTATGAAGAATTTTTCGACCTATCTGCTGCTGATTCTGGCGCTTTTGACTGCCGGCTGTTCCGACTATGACGACACAAAAGTGGTCAATCGCATTGACGAACTTGAGGAGCGTCTCCAGAGTCTGGAGGAGCTCTGCAAACAGGCAAACACCAACATGGTTTCATTGCAGGCACTTATAGTTGCCGTGCAGAGAAATGACACAATTACGGGTATCACGGCCATCACCAAGGACGGCGAAGTGGTAGGATATACCATCACTTTTGCGAAAGGTGGTCCGATCACCATATATAACAGCGATGCTGCAACATCCGGCCAGGTCCCTCAGATCGGAGTGAAGGAAGATGCCGACGGCAATTTTTATTGGACGCTTGGCGGAGAGTGGATGCTTGATGCTGAAGGCAACAAGATCGCCGTGGAAGAAAAGGAAGCGGCTCCTCGCTTCAAGGTTGAAGAGGGATATTGGTATGTTTCATACGACAATGGAGCATCGTGGGAGCAGCTGGGTCCTGCAACCGACGGTTCGACAGGCAGCTCGGAGTCCATCTTCGCTGACGTCGACACCTCCCAGGACGGATTCATAATATTCACCCTTCTGGACGGCAGCAAAATAAGCGTTCCGACATCTCAGGACCACTCCTATATCGACTTTCTGGACAATACAGTGGAGCTTCTATGCATCATGAACTGGGATACCAACGGCGACGACAAGCTCTCATACGAAGAGGCCGCTGCAGTCGAGTCGATAGGAAATATATTCCAGGGGACGAATATCATATCCTTTAATGAATTCAAACATTTCACCTCTGTAAAAAGAATTGAGCAACAAGCCTTCCGTGGATGCAAACAGCTTCGCAGAATCACACTTCCTGAGAATCTGGAGGAGATCGGCGCCTGGGCTTTCTATGAAACGAGTGCATTGAATGAGCTTTTCATCCCGGCTTCTGTCTCACTTATCGAAGACATGCCTATCGAATATTGTTTCGCAATGTCGAAATTGACAGTTGCGGAAGATAATGACGTGTATGATTCCCGTAATGGATGTAATGCGATAATCCACACGGAAACCAACAGGCTGATTGCCGGCTGTAATACAACAGTAATCCCGGATGGTATCCGGACAATTGCCGCAGCGGCCTTCGGTGCTTCAAGAATAGAAACCGTGAATATTCCGAATTCCGTTTCAGTAATTGAAGATGTGGCTTTCCATAGATGCGATAACCTGAAGACCGTAACGATAGGTAATGGTGTCAAGGAATGGGGAGAGCAGGCTTTCCTTTATGCTTCTGGTGATTATGTCATCAACTCCGACATCCCGGACTCACAGTCACAAAACGATTCTCCGTTCGGATATTCTTATATAGGCAATCTGACATTTGGACCGGATGTAACGACAGTCGGAACTTCTGCATTCGCTTCTTGCGGCAGACTTCAGAAGGTTGTCGTTCCAAAGAATGTAGTGGCATTGAATAACTCGTTCCCTAACTCAACAATGTCGGAGCTTGAATATAACAGTCCGATTGTTTTTTCCAACCTGTTCAACGGCAAGAAACTCCTGAAGGTCACTCTTGGAGAAGACGTGGAGACAATCCAGGATGCCGCTTTTGAGAAGTGCAGTTCTCTTGCTGAGGTCGTGACCGGAGACAAGATTACTTCGATTGGAAATTCAGCATTCAGCGGATGTTCCAATCTCGCCAATTTCGAATGGAGCGCTTCTTTGGAATCTATCGGTGACTATGCTTTTGCCAATGCTAATAAGATTACAGTTGTCGAGTTTCCATCCACAGTTACAAACCTTGGAGCACGTGCTTTCTCTGAGTGTAAACTGCTTCAGAAAGTGACACTTTCGGATAACATCGAAGAAATCAAGGAGTATAGCTTTTATAAGTGCACGGCTCTGGAAGATGTTCACTTCCCGACTGCACTAAAAAAAGTAGGGCAGCATGCCTTCGAATATTCCGGACTGAAGTCGGCAGTCCTGCCGGAGCAGTTGACTCAAATCGAAGTCTCTGCTTTCAGGGATTGTTCGTCGCTTGAGAAAGTTGTATTGAATTCCACCATAGAGGAATTTACATGGGGAGTCTTTGTTTACGGCAGTCCTCTTGCCGAATTGACAATAAATGCACCGCTTCGTCCAAGTGAATATGACACGGCTTCAGGTACGATTGACACCGGCCTTTTCAAAGACTGCAACTTTAAAAAGGTAATTATTGGAGAGAATATCAAAAGCATACCTAACGGCACATTCAGTCAATGTAAATATCTGGAAGAGGTGATTTTACCGGAAGGTTTTGAGTCAATATATCCATTTGCATTTGATAATTGTACTGTGTTGAGGGAAATTGATTTACCTTCGACTCTGTCAACGATTGGCTATAGCGCGTTCAGGGATTCCGGCTTGGAAAGCATTGTGGTTCCTGAAGGAATTACCATATTATACCCGTACACTTTCTCAGGATGCAAATCTCTGACCAGCATTTCTCTTCCAGAATCACTGATAGAGATAGGCAGGAACGCATTCGAGGTGTGTAACGCTTTAAGAGAGATGAGGATTCCTAAGAATGTGACTAAAATAGAGACGTCACTTGTTTCCGGATGTAACAGTGGGATGTCCATGTACTTTGAAGGTACGGAGCCACCGGTGCTGGAAGGCAATCTGGGTATATATCCGGCAGATGTATGGAAAGTATATGTTCCGACCGCTTCCCTAGAAAAGTATCAAAGTGCCTGGTATAAATAGGTAATGATGCCATTTTTAGTGGGTATTTATCATAGAGAAGAGTGTGAAGTGACGCGTCACTTCACACTCTTCTTCTGTTCCTTGTTTCTGAAGTACAGGTACCATTTGACAAAGTCCCTGTGGTGCTCAAATGAGAGTC
>JAZQEN010000104.1:0-19811 GCA_045539015.1 Candidatus Cryptobacteroides sp. | reverse complement strand
ACTCCCTATCGGACAGCGAATTAGCATCCGACTACTCCTTTCAGAAAAATAACTCCCACGGTATTGAGTTATAAGGAAGTTTTCGTACATTTGTAAAATGTATTGAAAGCCAATAATTTTTAACACTCAGATATGAAGAAGACCATTATCCTTTCAGCAGTTGCACTTGCTCTTGCACCCTGCTGCTCACAGCCGAAATTCGACGGCCCGACCTACCTAAACCCTAATGCTCCTATCGAGGAAAGGGTGGAGGATGCTCTCGCTAGAATGACTCTCGAAGAGAAGGTGGGTATGACCACTGCACAGTCCAAGTTCAGTTCACGTGGAGTTCCACGCCTTGGTATCCCTGAAGTATGGCACACAGACGGTCCTCACGGAATCCGTCCCGAAGTGCTTTGGGATGAGTGGGATCAGGCAGGATGGACAAATGACTCCTGCACAGCCTTCCCGGCACTCATCAACCTTGCAGCAACTTGGGACAAGGAAATGTCTATGCTGTATGGTATCAGCATCGGAGAAGAAGCACGCTACCGCAAGAAGGATATCCTTCTCGGACCAGGAGTGAACATCTGCCGTACTCCGCTCAACGGACGTAACTTCGAGTACATGGGTGAGGACCCTTATCTTGCAGGCCAGATGGTTGTCCCTTATATCCAGGGTGTTCAGGAAAACGGCGTTGCAGCCTGCGTAAAGCACTATGCGGTGAACAACCAGGAGTTCCAGCGCACTCAGTCAAACTCTGTGGTTGACGACAGAACCCTCTACGAAATCTATCTTCCGGCATTCAAGGCCGCAGTCCAGGAAGGTAACGCATGGTCGATCATGGGTTCATACAACCTCTACAACGGACAGTTCAACTGCCACAACAAGAAGCTTCTCGTAGACATCCTCAAGGGTGAATGGGGATTCGACGGCGTTGTAGTCAGCGACTGGGGCGGATGCCGCGACAGCGAAGAGGCTATCCTCAACGGTCTTGACATCGAGATGGGTACATGGACCAACGGTCTGCGCGGCGCAGCCAGTGACAGCTACAGAAACTACCATATGGCCGATCCTTATCTCAAGGGTCTGCGCGAGGGAAAATATACAACAAAGGAACTTGACGACAAGTGCCGTCGTATCCTTCGTCTGATCTTCCGCACAAGCATGCGTCCTGAGCCTAATTACGGCCGTTTCGTATGCCCTGAGCATTATCAGGCAGCACGTGATATCTCGGCTGCAGGTGTGGTTCTCCTCAAGAACGAGAACAACGCTCTTCCTCTCAATGTTCCAGAAGGAGGCAAGATCCTTCTCGTAGGTGAGAACGTGGTCAAGAAGATGGTTGTGGGCGGTGGTAGCTCAAACCTCAAGACCGCTTATGAGGTTAATCCTCTCGAGGGTATCCAGAATGCATATGGCGACAAGGCTGAGGTGGTATGGGCTCGCGGTTATGTAGGTGATACTTCAACATCATACAATGCTGTAGACACAGGTCAGGACCTTACAGATGACCGTTCTCCAAAGGAACTCATCGCTGAAGCAGTTGAGGCTGCAAAGGATGCTGATGTAGTGATCTTCGTCGGAGGTCTCAACAAGAGTGCCCACCAGGACAACGAGAGCACAGACCGTCAGCAGATAACCCTTCCGTACGGACAGGAGAAAGTCATTCTCGCACTTGCAGAGGTTTCAAAGAAGCTTGTTGTTGTGAATATCTCAGGTTCTGCCGTTGCTATGCCATGGGCTGGCGAGGTTGATGCAATCGTGCAGGGATGGTATGGCGGAACAGAGTCAGGAAACGCTCTTGCAGACGTTCTTACCGGTAAGGTAAACCCTTCAGGAAGACTTCCGTTCACAGTTCCTTTCAGATATGAGGATGGCCCTATCAAGACAGAGGCTCAGTATCCTGGTATCAAGGCAGAGGGTGACGAGTTCTGGCAGACCCACTATTCTGAGGGCGTATACGTAGGTTACAGGTGGTACTCTTCAAATAAGATCAAGGTTCAGTTCCCGTTCGGACACGGTCTCAGCTACACTACTTTCGAATATGCAAATGCCAAGGCTGACCAGCCAGAGATGACTGCTGGCCAGACTCTTACGGTCTCTGTAGACGTTACAAACACAGGCGCAACAGACGGTGCTGAGGTGGTTCAGCTTTACATCAACGACGTGAAGTCTACAATCGACCGCCCCGTAAAGGAACTCAAGAACTTTGAGAAGGTATACCTCAAGGCAGGTGAGACTAAGACAGTCACATTCGAGATCGACGCAGAGGACCTCAGCTATTTCGATGCTGACAAGCACGAATGGGTTGCCGAGCCGGGCAAGTTCAAGGCTCTTATCGGATCGTCATCTGAGGATATCCGCTCTACAGTAAACTTCAAATTGAACTAGTAATCCAAAATAATACAGAGTATGAAAAAGTTTTTCTTACTTACAGTCATTCTTGCGTTCTTCGGGCTGACTGCCAATGCACAGCCAAAGAATCTGCTTGGAACATGGAAAAGTACTACAGTTGATGCATATGCCGGCACAGAACACCTGATGTCTATGAATTGTAGTGCCATGGGTATTGAAATGTCCTTTACTTTCAAGAATGGTGAAGAGTGCCTGGTTACTATTGTGGCAGAAGGCGAGTCTGAGACAGAGAATGTAACATATAAGGTTGTCGGCACTGTTGTCATCTTGACTGATCAGTCCGGCGAAGATATGCCTCTGATTTATAAAGACGGAAAACTTTGGATGGAGCAGCAGGAGGATGGAATGGATATGCGTATAAATTTCGAGAAGAAGTAGAATGCGTAAGTGTTTTCGATATATGATTGTGGCAGCATTATCATTGCTGCCACAGTTTGCTTCAGGCCAGTCTTCCGAGCTGAAGGTCATGTCGTATAATATTCGTCTTGGGTCTGCCGATGACGGCACGAACTCATGGCTGTATCGCTGTCAGGCCACTTTGGATATGTTTGAAGATCAGAAACCGGATGTCATCGGTCTTCAGGAGGCGCTTGAAGATCAGGTGAGGCTTCTGGAGGAGTTTACCAGGGATTATGATTATGTAGGAGTGGGCCGCGAAGACGGAAAGAAGGAAGGCGAATACATGGCCATCTTCTGGAACAAGAAGACGGTCAAGTTAATGAAATGGGGAACCTTCTGGCTGTCGGAAACTCCTGAAAAACCGTCCAAGGGTTGGGATGCAGCCTGCTACAGGACCGCAACATGGGCTCTGATGAAGGATAAACGCACAGGAGAGAAGTTTTATTTCGTGAACACCCATCTGGACCACATCGGAGCAGAAGCCCGTAAAAACGGCCTTAAATTGATCGTGGACCGCATAGATCAGATCAATCCGGAAGGATATCCTATGGTGCTGACAGGAGATTTCAATATCAAGCCTGCAGCACCCGAATTGAAGGATCTTGACAGCCGTATGAAAAGCGCCAGAAAGGTTGCACCGAAAACAGACTCCCACAATACCTACAACGATTGGGGTAAGGCGAAGAAGGATATGATCATCGACTACATCTACATCTCCGGCTTCACATGCCTGGAGTATCAGACAGTAACGAAAAAGTACGCCCAAAGGACGTACATTTCCGATCATTATCCTATTTCAGCAAGACTTATTTTTTAGCTACCGAGTAGGTGATGCCCATGCTTTTGAGTTCTTCGATGAACGGAAGGGTCACCTGTACGCGGAACTTGTGTGAAAGGAACTCTATGTTCCATTTCTTTTCAGGATCGTAGAGGAACATTGTCAACGGAACGTTGCCTTTGTTCCTCTTCAGCATTTTAACCAGATTCTCCCTGAATTCAGGGGACAGCATAGGTGTGCTGATATTGATTGCGAATCCCTTGACATAGCTGTCGGCTACATTTCCGAGCAGCATCATGTTCCTTGGCTTGAAGCCGAACTCAGCTGTCTTTCCCTTTGCCCTCTCTTCTGGCTTGATATAGTATTTTTCGTCAATGACGCCTTCGATGAAGATGCCGGTATTGACTTTTTCATACTGCATGAAGGCTTCATGATCCTTTCCGAAGAAGGCGAATTCATAACTGCCGTTATAGTCTTCTACCACCATTCTTGACATCGGGCGGCCGGTCTTTGTAGTGCTTTCCGATGCAGATGTGATGAATCCGGCCACACACACTTTCATCTTCTCCTTTTTCTGGTCACAATCGCTTATCAAGGTGCCGAGCTCGCTGATCGGACATGTAGTGAAGTTCTCCAGTTCAAATGCATATGTGTCCAGCGGGTGAGATGAAAGGTACATTCCCACCAGCTCCTTTTCGTATTTCAGCTTCTCCAGAATATCCTCTTCACCCACCATTTCAGGAAGCTCAGGTCTTTCCGGCTTGAGTTCCTCTGCATCTCCGAAAAGCGAAATGGCGCTTTCCATGCTGTCCTTCTTATATAATTCGCCATATCTGAGCAGCATGTCGATGAACAGCTCTCCGTTCTTGCATGGAAGGGTGAACTGCTTTCTGTTGATGCCGAAGCTGTCGAATGCTCCGGAGTGAAGCAAGGATTCGAATGCCTTTCTGTTGACCATTCCTGACATCCTCTCGATGAAGTCAAAGATGTCCTCAAATGCGCCGTTTTCCCCGCGCTCTGCCAGTATTGCCTTGACGATATTATCTCCGAATCCCTTGATTCCTCCAAGTCCGAAGCGGATTTCTCCCTGCTTGTTCACGGTGAACTTCGAATCCGACTCGTTGATGTCCGGATTCAGCACCTTGATACCGTTCTTCTTGCAGTCATCCATGATCTTCTTGATCTCGTCCATATTGGAGAGGTTCTTGGTCAGGTTGGCTGCCTGGAACTCTGCAGGATAGTGGGCCTTGAGCCATCCGGTCTGGTAGCTCACCCAGGCATAGCATGTCGCATGTGACTTGTTGAACGCATATGACGCAAACTTTTCCCAGTCCGCCCATATCTTCTTGAGCACGTCCTTCGGGTGTCCGTTTCTCTCTCCGCCCTCAAGGAACTTGCCCTTGAGCGAGTTAAGAAGGTCCATGATCTTCTTTCCCATGGCCTTACGAAGGGTGTCCGCCTCGCCGCGCGTGAAGTCTGCAAGCTTTCTTGACAGAAGCATCACCTGCTCCTGGTAGACGGTGATACCGTATGTGTCCTGCAGGATCTCCTCCATCTGCGGAAGGTCGTATTCAATAGGCTTCCTGCCCTGTTTTCTATCCACGAAATCAGGAATATAGTCCATAGGCCCCGGACGGTAGAGTGCATTCATCGCGATGAGGTCCTCAAAACGGGTCGGCTGCAGCTTGATGAGCCATTCCTTCATGCCCGGTGATTCGAACTGGAACACGCTGGTAGTGTCTCCACGGCTGTACAGGGCATATGTTTCAGGGTCATCAATTGGAATCTTCTCTATGTCGAACTCGATGCCATGGCGCTTCTTTATGTTTGCCTGACATTCCTTGATGATGGAGAGGGTCCTAAGTCCGAGGAAGTCCATCTTGAGCATACCTACTTCCTCTATATAGTGGCCGTCGTACTGGGAAACCCAAACCTCCTCGCCGGTCAGCTTGTCATTCGCCACACAGATCGGGATATACTCGGTCAGGTTGCTTCGTCCGATGATCATTGCACAAGCATGTACTCCGGTCTGGCGTACGCAGCCTTCAAGCCTCCTGGCATAATCCAGCACCTCCTTGGTCTGCTCGCTTCCGGATTCCAGCTCCTGTTTCAGTTCCGGAACCAGCTTGTAGCAGTTCTTCAGGTTCGGCTTGTAGTTTACTTCCTTCTTGTATTTCTTGAACTTTTTCGTGACCTTGATCTTAGTGCCCGGATTGTCCTTGTCTTCAATCTCCACTTCCTTTTCGATCAGTTTCTGGCCCTCCTTGAGTTCGTCGTCGTCCTTGAACTCCTCCTCGGTGTCCTCCATCTGGCTGATAGGCTTGTCCGGAATCATCTTGGTCAGCCTGTTCGATTCGTCAATGGACATCCTGCTCACACGTGCAACGTCCTTGATCGCACTCTTTGCAGCCATTGTACCGTACGTAATCACGTGAGAAATCTGCTCCTTGCCGTATTTCTCCTCTATATACTGGAATACGCGATATCGTCCGTCGTCATCGAAGTCGATGTCGACATCCGGCATGTTGATACGGTCCGGGTTGAGGAAACGCTCAAACAGCAGGTCATATTTGATGGGGTCTATGTTTGTGATCTTCAGGCAGTATGCCACGGCAGAACCTGCGGCAGAACCACGGCCCGGGCCCACAGAAATACCCTCTGAACGCGCTGCAGCTATAAAGTCCTGAACGATGAGGAAGTAGTCCGGGAATCCCATCTTGCAGATGGTCTTGAGCTCGAACTCGATACGCTCGGCCTGAACATCTCCCAAGGTCTCGCCATATCTCCAATGCGCACCTTCATAAGTAAGGTGACACAGATAGGCCACTGACTTGCAGAATTCCTCTCCGCGCTCATTTCCGTTCTTGTCGCAACGGCCCTCATCTATAATATGCTTATATCTTTCGAGGTATGTATCGATGTTGGCCAGAAACTCTTCAGGCAGGTCAAATTTAGGCAGGATAGGGTCCTTGTCTACTTTGAAGGATTCAATCTTTTCTGCTACTTCAAGGGTGTTGGCAAGTGCTTCGGGATGCTTGTAGAAGATGTCCAGCATCTCTTCCTCGCTCTTGAGGTACTCTTCCTGTGTATATCTGAGTCTGTCGGGTTCGTCTATATATGTGTTGGTTGTCAGACAGATGAGTCTGTCGTGAGCCGGGCCGTCTTCCTTGCGTACGAAGTGTACGTCGTTTGTGGCAACGACTTTTGTCCCTGTCTTTGCTGCCAGCTCGAAGATGCCGGCGTTGGATATCACCTGTCGCTCATAAACCTCCTGAGATTGTCCGGGAACCCTTGTCTTATGTTCCTGCACTTCAAGATAAAAGTCCTCTCCGAAGACTTTCTTGTGCCACATTATAGCCTCCTCAGCGCCCTTCATGTCTCCTGCGATGATAGCTCTCGGAATCTCTCCTGCCATACATGCAGAACAGCAGATCAGATCCTGCGAATACTTCTCTACGATCTCATGTGATACCCTGGGCTTGTCATAATACTTTCCCTCGATATGGCCAGTAGATACGATCTTCATCAGATTCTTGTATCCGTTGTAGTTCTTGGCCAGAAGGATGAGGTGGTAATAGCCCCTGTGGTCCTTGTCCTTGAGCTTATGGTCGTAATGCCTTGTCACATAGATTTCACAACCTATGATAGGCTTTACTTCCGGATTCTTCTTTGCCAACTTCAGAAACTCCTTTACGCCATACATGTTTCCATGGTCAGTGATTGCCAGAGCCGGCATGCCGAGCTCCTTGGCTCTTTCAAAAAGACCTGAAATCGACGCCTGACCGTCGAGGATGGAATATTGTGTGTGGACGTGAAGATGGACAAATGACATAACAGTGTTTTTAAGGAATACAAAGATAGTCAATCTTCATCACCCTGTCAAACACAATAATAAAAGTTATCAACATCCTGAAACTACCAGCCTCCGCCCAGAGATTTATACAACTGTACCAAAGCGATATATTCGTCTCTCACAGCATTTGACAGCCCGATCTGAGCATCAAAATATCGTCTTTGCGCGTCAAGTACGTTGATGTATTTGATGTCTCCGTATTTATATTGGAAAGTAGCTAATTCGACGTATTTCAGTGCGGATTCCCTTAAAGTGTTTCTAAGTTCAGTTGTCCTTCGTGCGTTCTTATAGCGTGCTGCCGCATCTGTGGTCTCCTTGAATGCCTGCAGTACCTTTTTTTCATATTCCAGACAAGCTATGTCATATGCTTTGACAGCGGCTTCATATTTAGCTTTTCTACGACCAAACTCGAATAGTGGTGCTGCAATCTTTCCTACAGGCAAGATATATGGTGCCTTGAACAGACCTTCAATTGATCCGTTCTCCCAACCTCCTGTCAGTCCAATCTCAATTTTTGGGAATCGGTCGGTGTATGCAATGCCGACCTCGGCACACGCAGCCTTAAGTTTCTGCTCTGACTGCCTCAGGTCTGGACGTCGTGAAAGCAGGTCTGACGGCAGTCCCATAGGAATTTCATCGCGGATTTCTCTATTCATAATCTTCATTTTGGCATACTGAAGTTCAAAATCCGGATATTCTCCCAGCAGAACTGTCAGACTGCTCTTTGTGGAAGTGATCCGATTCTCTATTTCCGGAATGAGAGATGCCGTTGAGGCATATTCAACCTGCGCCTGCTGGTAGACTGTTTCAGAAGTAAGGCCTCCTTCGTAACGAAGCTTGGCCTGCTCGACACCTTCCTTTCTTGTCTGCAGTGTCCGGTTTACAATCGTGAGCTCATTCTCCAAAGCTCTAAGCTGATAATATGCAGTTGCTACTTCTGCAATTATGCTCATGCGCATGGCTCTTTCGGCCTCTATACTGGCCATATAGTCTGCTGCAGCTTTACGATTTGCCCATTTTATATTTCCCCACAGATCAATTTCCCAGCTCAAATCCATTTTCAGATCATATTGCGGAGTCTCTGTGTGTCCCTTATCAGTATAATTTTCGACTTCATAGTCAGCTAGCGCAGAGGCCCCAAAGCTTGGAAACCACTCAGTCTTACTTACCCGATTTGCCAGTTTCATCTGCTCCACCTTTGCTGCTGCAGAAAGAATGTCCTTATTGTTTTCAAGGGCGTGTCTTATGAAGTCACACAGAACAGTGTCTCCATAGAATTCCCACCATTCAAGATCTGCAATGGTCAGACTGTCTATCTCTCCCTTGACTATTGCAGATGGTAAGTTCAGTTCAGGATTCTTGCACCTCTTTACAGCGGTCCCACAAGCATTTATGATAATCCCTAGTGCTATAAATACAGCGATATGTAGAAATCTTCTCATTTCTTACGATATTTTTTCTTTAAGCGTTCGATCCAGACAAAGAAGAAAGGTACAAATACGATTCCGAGAGTAATCGCTACCCACATTCCGAAGAAAACTCCAGTACCTATTCCTTGGCGGCTTGCCGCTCCAGGTCCAGATGAAATAACAAGAGGAAGGAGGCCTAATATAAATGCCAATGAAGTCATGACAATAGGTCTGAATCTTAATTTTGCGGCAGTTATTGCGGCTGTTACCGCATCCACACCTTTATCCATCTCAAGTTTTGCAAATTCGACAATGAGAATGGCATTTTTTGCAACAAGTCCTATAAGCATGACCATGCCGATCTGGAAATAGATACTGTTTTCAAGACCAAAGATATAATTTCCTAAATAAGCACCCAATATTGATACCGGCAGGGATAGCAGTACGGCAATCGGTATTGACCAGCTTTCATATTGAGCAGCAAGGAATAGAAATACAAAAAGGAACGCCAAAGCCAGGATCATCCCTGTTTTCCCACTTTCTTTCTTTTCTTGGAACGAGAGACCGCTCCACTCTACTGCAATGTTGTCAGGAAGATGATTCTTAACGATATTTTCCAAGCATTCCATGGCTTCTCCAGAACTGTATCCTGTTCCGGCTTCACCTGTTATCGTGGCGGATAGGAACATATTGAATCTCTTGATAGTTCCGGAGCCGGTCGAATATTCGGTGTTACCGAGGGCTGTAATCGGAATCATTGCGCCGTCGCTTCCCTTTACCGAGAACAGGCTGAGATTTTCACGATATGCCCTGTAAGGCGCTTCAGCTTGGATATATACGCGATAGACTCTGTTATACATATTGAAGTCGTTCACGTATAGAGATCCCGTGAAAGCCTTGAGAGTAGAGAATACTTCCGCCATATCCACCCCATGAAGCCTTGCCTTATCTCTGTCGATATCGAAGTACAGTCGTGGAATGTCCTTTTGGATCGAAGCGGACAGACCGGTGAGTTCCGGTGATTTTTTAGCGTAGTGAAGAAGTGTGTCCACCGCATCCTGCAGATCGCTGTAGGTTGCATCTCCGCGTGCCTCAAGCACCATTTCAAAGCCTCCGGAATTTCCTAGACCTGGTATGACAGGCGGAGTAGAAATGTATGCCTTCGCTTCAGGATACTTTGCAAATTCCTTTCGCACCCGTTCCATAATCTGACCTATATCCTCAGTGTGTCTCTTGTCCCAAGGCTTTAGAATGACTGTCAGTTGACTTCTTGCCTGGTTTGTTCCCACTCTTGGACTTGAACCGACAACGTCAAGCACATGCTCCACGTCGGAATCATTCATCAGGAATTCAATCGCTCTTTTGGTGACTGCACGGGTCCTTTCTATTGTTGCTCCCTCAGGTAATTCCAGCTCAACAGTGAAGTATCCCTGGTCTTCCTTAGGCATAAAGCTCTTTGGCGTAATATTGTGTAAAATGTATATCCCGATCAATATGATACCAAAGGCAATGAAAATTCTTTTTGAGTTTCTTAATGCAGACCGTATCTTATCCCCATAAAAGTCATTACCTCTTTCCAGTACACGATTGATGAAACGGAATAT
Source organism: Candidatus Cryptobacteroides sp. (assembly GCA_045539015.1). Taxonomy (GTDB): domain Bacteria; phylum Bacteroidota; class Bacteroidia; order Bacteroidales; family UBA932; genus Cryptobacteroides. The sequence continues at coordinate 9,374 of JAZQEN010000104.1, read as the reverse complement.
GAAGTTCTTTTCTCCGTCTTTCTGAGGTTTGAGAATCAGAGAACACATTACCGGTGTAAGCGTGAGCGCAACTATTGTCGATATGATTACAGATACTGCAATTGTGATGGTGAACTGTCTGTATAGCTGCCCTGTGATTCCTCCTAGAAAACTTACAGGAACAAATACGGCGCAAAGCACAAGTGATGTTGCGATAAGCGCTCCAGTCATGTTGGACATCGCCTTTTGGGTTGCCTCATAAGGTGACAGGTGCTCCCCGTTCATTATTTTATCCACAGACTCTACGACAACTATGGCATCGTCAACCACGATACCGATGGCGAGAATGAGTCCCAATAATGTCATCAGATTCAGCGAGAATCCAAACAGGAGCATGATTCCGAAGGTTCCGATCAAGGAAATCGGGACCGCGATGACAGGTATCAGGGTCGCTCTCCAGTTCTGAAGAGACAGGAAGACCACCAGAATCACCAGCAGCAATGCTTCAAAGAGCGTCTTGTATACTTCATTTATTGACTCTGAAATATAAGTGGTCATATCAAATGGGATGGAATATGATATGCCTTCAGGCAGATTTCTGCCTATTTCTTCCATCGTTTTCTTTACATTGTCTGCCACTTCAATGGCATTGGCACCTGGCAGCATATTGACATTCATGACAGCTGCGTTCCCTCCGTCGATTCCACTTTCTGTGGAATAGGTCTGTGCCTCAAGGGAGATTCTGGCAACGTCCCTCAGCCTGATGATGGAGCCGTCTGGATTTGCCCTTACAACTATCTGTTCAAATTCTTCAACAGAGGAAAGACGTCCATGTGCTGCAATAGGAATTGTGATATCAATGCCTTCTATTGGGGCCTGTCCAAGCACACCTGCGGCTGATTCACGATTCTGGTCCTTGATGACGTTCTGCAGGTCTTTTACCGTCAGTCCCATGTCTGTAAGCTTATCAGGCATTACCCAGATTCTCATGGCATAGTAACGGCTGCCCACATTTGAAATGCTTCCGACTCCAGGTACTCGTCTGAGCATGTCCACTACATTCAGAGTGGCATAGTTTGAAAGGTAGATTTCGTCATATTTGGGGTCGTCGGATGTCAGAGTAATAGTGAGCAGTTTGCTTGAAGCCTGTTTTTCCACTCCGATACCGTTCTGTATGACCTCAGCAGGCAGTCTGGATTCGGCCTGCTTGATACGATTCTGGATTTCTACTGCAGCGAGATCTGGATTTGTATCAATGTCAAAAGTTATAGTCGCTGTGAATACTCCGGAATTGGAGCATACGGATTCCATATACATCATTCCGGGGGTTCCGTTCAGCACCTGCTCAATAGGCGTTGCTACCGCTTGTGTTGTGGTCTGAGCATCTGCTCCCGGATATGTGGCTGTCACCTTTATGACAGGGGGAACAATTTGAGGATACTGGTCAATAGGCAGAAGAGAAAGACCTATCAGACCGGTAATTGTGATGAGAATGGATATCACCATCGAGAATACCGGATGGTCGATAAAGAAGTTTTTCTTCATATGCTATTTCCCCTCCTGATTTTCTTCAACTGTCACGACCTGAATTCCGTGCGAAAGTTTATGATAACCCTCGACTACAATATGTTCTCCCTCTATGAGTCCTCTTTCTACGATAGTGGAATTCTTGATTTCCGGCCCCAATTCTACAAATCTTTTTTCCACGATCTTGTCAGATCTGACAACATAGACGAATGCTCCACCGCTTTCAATCACAATTGCTTTGGTCGGAACAACCAGCGCGTTTTCGCGAACATCCATCAACAGTCTGACCCGAGTGAACTGACCGGGAAGCAGAATATGGTCCGGGTTAGGCATTTCCGCTCTTACAGAGAAAGTTCCTGTCTTGGGATCTATCTGGGGGTCTGCGAAGTCAACCAGACCCTGAAAAGGATATATGGTACCGTCAGCAAGTGTAACGGTGACATATGGATCCCATGTTCTGGAAGTGTCTTTTTGTCCAAGGTTTACGTTGCGTGCCTTTGATTTCAGATATTCCAAGGATGTCATACTGAAGTCAATCTGAACTGTATCGCTTTTTACAATGGTTGCCAGGAGTGACTGGGAGCCAGGTCCGACCAGGGCACCGATATCGGCGTTCCTTTCTGATATATAGCCGGAAATCGGTGATCTTACAACGGTGTAATCCAAGGTCATCTGCGCCTGAACCATATCAGCCTCGCATACTGCCACGTCTGCAATAGCCCCTTCGTAGTTAGCTATCGCATTATCCAGATCAAGCTGACTGGCTGCATTGAGTTCGAACAATGGCTTTATTCGATTCAGGTCGCGCTCAGCCTTGAGTGCCTGAGCCTTTGCTTTGTTCAATTGTGCTTCTGCGCGCTTTTTGCGTGCATCGTATAGTGTCGGGTCAATCTGGAAGAGAGTCTGTCCTTTGTTTATATAAGTACCCTCGTCAAAGAGCATCTTTTCAAGATAACCCTCAACCCTGGCGTGGATCTCAACAAATTGCTGAGCTCGTATTCGTCCGACATATTCCCCGTAGATTCCTACATCTTCAACTTCAACAGGGCTGGTGGCAACTACAGGATATATCTGTTGAACAGGTTCCTTCTTGTTGAAGAAGATAATGCATAATACTATCAGAAGAGCGACCATTATTATAACAAACCACCAGCTCTTCAAAAAACGGGTATACTTCTTCATATCATGTTTAAGTTAAGTGTTGCTATGTTACATATGGCGGTCCTAGAACCGCCATAACAGTAATTATAAGGAAGACAAAGATATGCAAAAAGCATATACCTATCAAAAATAAAAATCCCTTTGACGCCAAGTCGTTGACAGTCAAAGGGATTTTTTATCAACAGGTTAAAACCTTATTTCTGCTCCTTCTTTGCAGCCTTCTTGTCAGCCTTTCTTGTAAGGTCGAACATGATAGGTGTTGCAATGAAGATAGACGCGTAAGTACCGATGATCACACCGAGAATCAATGCTACTGCAAGACCTCTGATCGCCTCGCCACCGAAGATTGCAATTGCAAGCATTGTAACGATAGTTGTGAGAGATGTATTCATGGTACGTGAGAGAGTGCTGTTAAGCGCCTCGTTTACGTTTGTCTTGAACTCAGCCTTTGGATGAAGTGTCTTGTACTCACGGATACGGTCGAAGATAACCACTGTATCGTTGATTGCGTAACCGATGATGGTAAGGATCGCTGCGATGAATGTCTGGTCAACGTCAAGGGTAAACGGAAGAATACCGGTGAAGATTGAGAAGAATCCGATCACGATGATTGCAGTATGTGCAAGACCTGCAACACCACCAAGACCCCATGCCCATCCCTTGAAGCGGATAGCGATGTAGATGAAGATAACTGCAAGCGCGATGAGTACAGCATAGATAGCTGCGTTTGTAGTCTCCTTTGCGATAGCCGCACCTACTCTGTCAGAACTCATGATACCGAAATTCTGGTTGATTTCAGTTGACAGGAACTCAGCTGGCTCAATTTCAGTCTTGAAATGACCCTTAACTGCTTCGTAGAGAACCATTGCAACCTGCTCGTCTGTTTCTGTAGTCTCGTTGTCGATCTTGAATGTAGTGGTGATCTTCATCTGGTTGTCGTCACCGAACTGCTTTACCTCTGCTGAAGTCCTTCCAAGACCTTCTGCCTTAGCTGCAGCATCGAATGCCTCTACAACAGATGCGCGCACCTCCTCTGCCTCTACGTTCTGGTCAAACTTCACGACATAAGTACGTCCACCGGTGAAATCAACACCGTATGTAAAGCCCTTGGTGAAGATAGACACAAGCGAGCCGAGGATAAGGAGTCCTGAAACGATGTATGCGATCTTCTTCTTTCCGAGGAAGTCTACATGAGTGTTCTGGAGGAAGTTTCTTGTAAACTTGTTGTCAAATGTGATGTTCTTACCCTTTGCAAGTCTGCGCTCGAAGTAGAGTCTTGAAATGAAGATCGATGTCACGATTGAAGTGATGATACCGATGATGAGGGTAGTCGCGAATCCCTGTACAGGACCTGAACCGAAGACGAAGAGAACAATACCTGTAAGGAGAGTAGTGATCTGACCGTCGATGATAGCAGAATATGCGTTAGAGTAACCGTCTGCAACTGCCTTGCTGAGTGCCTTTCCTGCGCGGATCTCCTCTTTGATACGCTCATAGATGATGACGTTGGCATCCACAGCCATACCGAGTGTCAGTACGAGACCGGCGATACCAGGGAGAGTGAGGACTGCGCCGAATGAAACGAGTGCTCCGAAGAGGAGGATTACGTTGCACAGAAGCGCGATGTCCGCTGCCCAACCTGCTCTGCTGTAGAACAGGATCATGTAGAGAAGAACAAGGATGAATGCGATCACGAATGAGATGAGACCTGCATTGATTGACTTTGCACCGAGAGTAGGTCCTACAACCTGCTCCTGGATGATCTGAGCCGGAGCAGGAAGCTTACCGCACTCAAGTACGTTTGCAAGGTCCTGTGCCTCCTCCGGAGTGAAGTCACCTGAGATAGATGACTGACCGCCTTCGATCTTCTCATTTACAACAGGGTAAGAGTATACGAGTCCGTCGAGTACGATGGCGATCTGATTTCCAACGTTTTCGCTGGTGAGTCTGCCCCATGTGTTCGCACCCTTTCTTGTCATGGTCATCGATACCTCAGCTCTTGTTCCGTCGCTTGAGAACTGTGCGCGGGCGCTCTCTACAGCATCACCGTCAAGCGGTGCTCCGCCGTTATCCTTGATGGCAACGAGCTCAAAGATGTTCTCAGTGTCGCCGCTAGGCTTAGCCGACCACATAGGAACGAGTCTGCTGTCGAGGACGTTCTTTACCTCAGGCATGTTGAGATACTCGTTGATCTTCTCCATGTTTTCTGCTCTTGCATATCCGATGCATGCGCCGTTTCCTCTCATGTCGAGAAGTGCAAAGAGAGACTCTGTAGAAGTTGTGTCTTCTCCTCTGATGACAGCTTCAGCCTGACGGAACTGCTCCTTAAGCTCGCTTGCGTTGAATGTCTCCCAGAACTCGAGGGATGCGGTACCCTGGAGGAGCTTTCTTACACGCTCAGGCTCCTTTACACCAGGAAGCTCGATAAGGATACGGCCTGCGCCACCTCTTACCTTCTGGATGTTTGGCTGAGTCACACCGAAGCGGTCGATACGTCTGCTGAGTACGTTGAATGAGTTGTCAATTGCGTTGTCAGCCTTTGTGCGAACGATCTCGATGACCTCTTCGTCTGAGGCGCTGCGGCTGATCTCCTCGCTCTTGAATACCTCTGCAAGTCTCTTGTCGCCCTTTACCTTGTTCCACTCTTCTGCGAAGATGTCTACAAAGCTATCCTTTGACTGGTTGCTGATTGCCTTTGCGTTCTCGAGAGCAGTATTGAACTCGTCGCATGGATTTGTTGCAAGAGCTTTCACGAGGTCTTCCATCTGAACCTGCATGGTTACGTTCATACCTCCCTTGAGGTCGAGACCGAGGTTGATGGATTTCTCCTGAACTTCCTTGAATGTGTAACCGCAGTAAACCTTCTGCGATGAAATTGAATCGAGATAGAATCTGGTGTACTTTGCAGTCTCAGATTCTACGAGCGCCTTCTGCTCGGTTTCAGACAATGCCAGGAAAGCAGAGTCTGCCTGCATTGCAGCAACTTTCTGCTCAGCGTACTTCTCAGCCTTCTTCACCTGTCTGTTTGAAACGAGGGTGAATGAGAGCTGCCAAAGTGACGCAAGAAGAAGCAGAATCGCTACAAATTTTATTGCACCTTTACTTTGCATAATTTTATGTTTTTAATGATTTTAGTTTCTACCTAACGCAAAATAGGGCACAAATTTACGACTTTTTTCCAATAAATAAAGAAAGTGACCTCTTTTATCGCCAAAAAGTCTTAAATTTGTAAGCTCTATTTGAAATTTTGGAAATGTCGAAGGCCTCGATCCGTACATATTTATCTCTTGCATTGGCAGCTTTTCTGCTGCCAATGCAGACGGCGTGGTCTCAGGTTGACAGCCTGATTCAGGCTGGAGACAACCACCACAGGGCGTACAGATTTTCTGCGGCGGCAGATGATTTTGACGAGGCGTTGGCCCAGGCGACAGATACGACGATGGCCGTGGATTCCGATATGGTTGCGACAATCCGTGAGAGGATGCTCCTCTCTCAGAACGGCGAGAATATGTCGCGCTTTGTGCAGAAGCCGAAAGTTATTGCGCGTGAGAGGTTTGCGCTGGATGATTTCTTCCTTTTCTATCCTTTGGAGAACCGGAGTTGGAGGACTCTTCCGAATGTGCTGGACAGCGAAACCTCCAGTCCTATTGTCCGTGCACTGTATGCCCCCGATTGGAATAATGTGCACTATTACTCGACAGTTGACGAAGCAAGGGTCAGAAGCATTTTCATGACAGAGCAGCAGGATACAGTATGGACTGCTCCTGTGAAGGTCCAGGAGGTTTCCACCTCCTTTGCAAATGAGATCTACCCGATGCTCTCGCCGGACGGAAAGACCCTTTATTTCGCTTCGGACGGCCTTTACGGCGTAGGCGGCTATGATCTGTATAAATCTGTTTGGGACGATTCTGCCCAATGCTGGTCGATGCCGCAGAATATGGGCTTCCCTTATTCTTCTCCTGCCGATGATTTCCTTTTCATGGATTCCGAAGATGGAAAATACAGCGTCTTTGCTTCCAACAGGGATTGTGCTCCTGATAGTGTGTGGGTGTATGTTCTTGAATATGAGAAGTATCCGCTTCATTCTTCCATGAGCGACCCTGATGATCTGAAGCGTCTCTCACTGCTCATGCCTTTGGTGAAGGAGCAGTCTACCGGAGGCCAGAAGTCAACGGATGACGAACTCACGCTTCTTTATATGACGAAGATGGACCGTGTAAGGGCCCTGAAGGACTCTCTTGCGTCGGTCTCAAATACTTTGGACGGACTTAGAGAGAATCTTGCATTCAGCCATGATGCAGAAGAAAGGTTTGACCTGAGTGAGAAAATCCTCGCTCTCGAGGCGTCTGTACCGCATATGCAGAAGTCCCTGGATGCCGCAAAGCAGGAGCTGCAGACCGTGGAGTATGAGTTCTTGAAGAAAGGCGTCTATGTGACCAGGGATGAGCAGGGTGTGTCTTCGGGTGAAACGGAGACGGACATTGAACCATATCATTTTACGAGGTCGTCCTATGGTGACAGTCTGAATCTGAACATCCTTGTCCCGGAGGTCAAGTTCGATTATTCGTTCCGGATTCTTGATGAAGCGCTCTTTGCTGAGGATCAGAGCCTTCCGGACGGGATAACGTACCAGATCCAGCTATTCAGCGGAAGCCGGAAGGCTACATTGTCTGAATTGAAGGGACTCTGTCCTGTTTATGAACATCGCACCCCGAACGGAATGTACATATATAGGGTCGGTCGCTTTACCAGCTACGAGCAGGCGCTTGAGAAGGTTTATGATGTGCGTCGCCTAGGTTTCAAGGGGGCGTATCTGTGTGCTTTCAGCGATGGACATGAAGTTTCGGTTGCACAGGCCAGAGTTGCTCAGGCGGAGAAAAACAATGATACCCTTATGTACGAGGTGCGCGTGATTCCTGATTCCGGCGAACTTGAGGCCGGAATTGTTGACGGAATCGTCACCAGAGCGATCGGTAAGGATATCGTGAGACATGAGGCCGGCGACGGCACACAGATATTTGTCATCGGTCCTTTTGACAACAAGGATAATGCTGAGGAACTGGCTGACTATATCAGAACGACCGTCTCCGGAAATATCTCATGCGAACTTGTCGGTACGGAAATGATACAATGATATGGGTCTTATTATTACTTTGATAATCTTGGGCATACTGCTGCTGTTGGCGGAAATCCTTATTTTTCCGGGTGTCGGCGTCGCAGGAGTTCTCGGAGTCCTGTTGATGGGAGGAGCCTGCTGGTATGCTTTCTATCTCTATGGCACTACTGTCGGCCTTATTGTGACAGCTGTCGTTGTGACCTTGCTGATTCTTATGATGATCTGGGTACTCAGGGCGAAAACATGGAAGAGGATGTCCTTGGAAACAAATATTACAGCCAAGGCGGTAGTTCCGGAGGTTGAACTGTCTGTCGGCGACCGTGGACGTTCGGTCACCAGACTGGCTCCGATGGGAATGGCCCGTTTCGGAGACTGTTCGGTCGAGGTCACTGCGCGTGAGGGTATGATCGATCCAGGCGTGGAAGTCGAGGTTGTTGCCATTGACGGAAACAAAGTCTTTGTTAGATAATTCAAAAACTTTATATTATGGAAAATACTATGTTGTTTATCTGGATTGCAGTCGGCATCGTCGGACTTGTGATCTTCTTATGGTTCTTCCCTGTGACCCTCTGGTTCCAGGCGTTGATTTCCGGTGTACGTATCTCTCTTCTTCAGCTTGTGCTGATGCGCTGGAGAGGTGTTTCACCAAACACAATCGTGATGGCGATGGTGACAGGAACAAAGGCGGGCCTCAAGCTCTACGCCAACGAACTCGAGGCTCACTACCTTGCAAAGGGAAACGTTCCTAAGGTTGTAAATGCTTTGATATCAGCGGATAAGGCGAATATCTCTCTTGATTTCAAGATGGCGGCAGCTATTGACCTGGCAGGTCGTGATGTGTTCGAGGCTGTTCAGATGTCGGTTAACCCTAAGGTCATAAATACACCTCCTGTGACCGCAGTTGCAAAGGATGGTATCCAGCTCATCGCAAAGGCCCGCGTGACAGTTCGCGCCAACATCAAGCAGCTCGTCGGAGGAGCAGGTGAGGAGACAGTTCTCGCACGAGTGGGCGAGGGTATCGTGTCATCTATCGGTTCTGCAGAAAGCCATAAGTCTGTGCTCGAAAATCCGGACAGCATTTCAAAGGTGGTGTTGAGTAAGGGACTCGACGCTGGAACAGCATTCGAGATCCTCTCCATCGACATCGCCGACATCGACATCGGAAAGAACATCGGTGCATTCCTCCAGATGGACCAGGCCGAGGCTGACAAGAACATTGCTCAGGCACGCGCGGAGGAACGCCGCGCCATGGCGGTAGCCCTCGAGCAGGAAATGAAGGCGAAGGCCCAGGAAGCACGCGCACGCGTGATCGAGGCTGAGGCGGAAGTTCCTCTCGCGATGGCCGAAGCATTCCGTTCAGGAAACCTCGGCATCATGGACTACTACAAGATGAAGAACATCCAGGCTGACACAGAAATGCGCGAAAACATCGCCAAGCAGTAGAGGTGGTTACATACATAAAAAGAGGCTTGCAGTTATCTGTAAGCCTCTTTTTGCGGTGAGAGGGGGATTCGTACCCCCGGTACAGTAATCCCGTACGTCAGTTTAGCAAACTGGTGGTTTCAGCCACTCACCCATCTCACCAAAACTG
>JAZQEN010000103.1:0-25206 GCA_045539015.1 Candidatus Cryptobacteroides sp. | reverse complement strand
CTGGCAGTGCCAAAGCATATGCTATGTACTGTTCTCCCTTCGCTACAGCAGTGCCATTTTGACCCAACCGAGTGGTGATTGAGGTATGAGTATTGTATTTATCACTACCATAGAATAGTTCAATGGTATTGATCTCGATCAACACACCTACGCTATTGGATGCTATCGGCTGGAGGGTGCCAGCGGCATCAACAAGAGCCATCTGAATGCTCTTGATGGTTGTCGTCGCTGCAGGTCTTTCGTTGGTGATGATGAAGCGGAAAGTAGCCGGAATATGTTTGAATGAAATCAGTGCACTACCATTCTTCATCTCGGCCTCGCCGTACAGCATCATCCACTCTCTCAAGAAATCTGGTTGCTGTGAGGCTTGCTGGACAAACAGGCTTGACATATCGATTGAACTATTGAACATATCCAATGTACTCGAAAATGAATTTCCGCGAGCACTCGTGACAAATATTTTCTTTGCTTGCGTATTTATTTCATTTTCGAAATAATAACGCTCCGTCTCGAATATGGCATAGTGAGGATCTTCCTGCGGAGTAACAGTCAGCAAGGTATGGTTCTGTAACTCGCTCCAATTATTAGAAGCCGGATAGTTGGGGATAAAATGATCTCCATTTGATATTACAGCCACCATTCTCTGACCCAAAGGGTCGGAGTCCCAATTGAAAATAAGATTTCCTTTGCCGGTCTCATCTTTCCATACGGCACGCGTGCCCGGGGCATCGGTACTACCGAAGGTGAGTCGTACCAGCTTACCCTCAGCGGGTGTGTCGGGCACATCAGGTGCAATGTCCTCCTGATTGCAGGAAAGAGAAAACACTGCAACTGCACCTGTCATCAGTATATTGAATAATCTTCTGTTCATACCAAATGATTTTAGATTTCACTTCTCATCAAATTACCATCGGAAATATGTCGGAGAAGGATCTCCGAATTCAGAATCGTCGCTGTCATCTCCATAGCCGCTCATCTGCAGAATGGCCTGCTCGACCATAATTTCCAGAATCTCCATCTTTGGAGGCTCATAACTTTCTTTCCTCTTGTTCTTGTCCATATCTCTTGTGTTTTTGTTTATATACAAAAATGCCTCTCCGACATCAGTCAGAAAAGCATCAAAAGAGGGCTGTCGCTGTGCAAAAAGCAGGTTTGACCGATGTCCTACATGCACAAATATAGCTTTTCTAAAGCAAAGTACCAATATTTTGCACATAATTTCATCAGCCTCGTCAAGACCTCAAAGGCGCTGTAATGATGCCAGTCAGGCATCACCTTCTTCCAGAGCGTCCATCACCAAAATGCCGAAAAACTTGTCGGACGGTCCCTGAAACGGTGCATTTTGCCCGCTTTTCGGGACCGTCCGTCACAAAATCAGTCATTTTTCTGCCGGACGCTTTTCAGAATGCAGAATTTAACGGATCTGCTCATTGTAGAATAAATTCCTTCAAAGGCGCTATAGTGGCGGCGACGCGGCGGGCTGTGGTCTGCATGGTGCCGTATGGGTCGTCTTCGCTTCCCATGGCAACCTGAGGGTTGCGGAAGATCATGCCGCTTTCTACGGGCTCTCTGGCAGAGAAATGGAACTCTCTCGCGCCGGAGAGCCTTGCTATTTCAGCTATGTTGCCTTCCTTTACGCCGCAGCCTGGCATGATGATGATTCTGCCTGCAGACTTCTCTACAAGCTGCGCCAGCAGAGGAGCGCCTTCAAGGGCGGTCGGCATGCATCCGGATGTGAGGATGCGGGCGCAGCCGAGCTCTATGATGTCTTCAAGCGCCTTGAACGGTTCAGACGTATGGTCAAAGGCCCTGTGGAATGTCACAGGTGTGTCTCCTGCAGCATCCATGAGTCTTTTCATATTGGCCATGTCGACGGTTCCGTCAGGCAGCAGGCATCCGAATACCAGGCCGTCGGCCCCAAGATCCTTGGCTGCCTTGATGTCATAAAGCATCTCCTGGATCTCACTCTCCGAGTAGAGAAAGTCTCCTCCGCGAGGTCTTATGATCACGTTGAGCGCGATGCTGATGCTTGCCCTCGCTTGTCTTATCATGCCAACAGAAGGGGTGGTGCCTCCCTCCGGTATTCCGGCGCAAAGCTCCACCCTGTCTGCTCCGCCTTCCTGCGCGGCTATGCAGCTCGCTACAGAATTGGCGCATATTTCAAATTTATACATCTGTCGTTATTTTATCTCCATTACATATGGCAGTCGGGCGTAGACCTTGCCGCTCTGGTCAGGTGTCCAGCTGCTGAATCCTTTCCAGACGTTCTTCAGGGCTCCTGTAGGCTGGATGGCAGTTCCTCCTAAAGCCTCCATAAGCATTTCTTCAAGGGTCTGTTGCTTAGGATATTCCACTACCTGGATGTTGTCAAGACCATTGTTCTCATCAATGATAAGAGCAGCATGGAGGAGTGCGTCATCCAGTGTGCCTATAGCGTCAACAAGTCCTATTTCATAAGCCTGTGCTCCTGTCCATACTCTGCCCTGTCCGATAGAGTCCACCTGAGACAGTCTCATGTCACGACCTTCTGCCACTATAGATGTGAACCTGTCATATATCCTTTCTACTGAAGCCTGCATATACTCGGTCTCCTGCTTCGAGAGAGGCCTGAGCAGGCTGTACATGTCAGCGTGAGGATTGGAGTTAACAGGTGTTATGTTGACATGAAGTTTATTATTTACGGTCTTGCTGAAGTCAGGGATGAGGCTGAATACGCCGATTGAACCTGTAAGGGTTGTAGCATTGGCATAGATATAATCGCAGTTTGCTGATATCCAATATCCTCCAGATGCGGCATAATCTCCGTAAGATGCGATTACCGGTACCTTCTGACATAATGAATCGACCTGGGTCTTGATCTTTTCCGCTGCCAGTACGCTTCCTCCAGGAGAATTGACTCTGAGTACAACAGCCTTGATGCTGTCGTCCTTTCTTACACCCTGGATAAGATTGGCAAATCTGTCTCCGGCAACTTCTTCCTCTGCGTTGCCATCTACGATATTGCCTTCAACATATATGATGGCAATCTTCTTTGATGCCGATGAGTTACCTGCTGATGTGAGCTGGATATGATCCTGAAGGGAAATGCTCTGGACATCCTTGTAATTGTCTGTAATATAAAGCATTGCGAGCTTGTCCTGCAGCTGGTCGAGAGTGAGGAGCTCGTCGACAAGGCCGTGTTCGAGGAAATCTGACGGGAAGTTCAGCTCAAGATTGTCCAGAAGGGAGTTGAGTGTCTCGACGTCCATGAATCTGGATTCGGCAATCTGATTGCTCCAGCTTTCCCACATTGAATCTACCATCTCGGCGTTCTGCTCCATGTTTTCCTTGCTGGAAGAGTTGCGTACGAACATCTCTCCTGCTGACTTGTACTTTCCATGTCTTATGAGCTGGACGTTTATTCCCAATCTGTCCAGTGCGTCCTTGAGGAATATCATCTGTGATGAAAGTCCTGTGAATGTGTTGAGGCCGCCGTCGTGAGGTGTCATGTATATCTTATCAGAAGCGGATGCGAGATAATAGCCCGCATTGGTCGGGTTCTCTATATAGGAAACCACAGGTTTGCCGCATTCGCGGAAGTCGACAAGCGCCTGTCTCAGCTCTTCGATCTGAGCCGGTCCGCCCATAGTGGCATCCGGTTTAAGGAAGATATATTTTACAGCAGGGTCGTATGCGGCAGCATTGATTGACGCAACTGCGTCAAGTATGCCTACCGGTTGAGCCGGTTCGGTGCCCTGAAGCATTTCTGCGAATGTGATTTCACGAGTCTGCTCTGTAAGTACGATCTGAGACATGTCTATCGTCAGGACCGCTTTCTCAGGCATTACAGGACCCGTTTCAGTATTCAGTACTGAAAAAATCAAAACAAAGAACATAATCATGCCAACTATACCATACAGCAGATAGCCGGTAAAGCTGGCAAGCATCATCTTAAAAAACTCTTTCATAATCCTTTTATCATCTGTTCAACCTACAAAGATAAATTATAAATTTAATCTTTAGAGCTCTTTGTGTCATGTTTTTTGTATCTTTGCACCCGGTTATGAAGAAACTTGTGATGAAATACGTCTCTGCCGTCATGGCTTTATGGTACCTTGTGGGTATCATGGGCTTTGATGTGCATTCGTGCACTGCAACCGGAGATGTTTTCGTCCAGCCTGTATTGGCAGGAGTGACATGTGATGATATCCATCCCGAGCATGATTGTGAAGATCACGGTTCATGTTGCGGACATGACCGCTCATGCTGTCATTCTCATGGTCAGAAGTCAGAGACAGCTCTGTCAGAGGATTCTTCATTGGAGTGTTGTACAAATGAAATCGAGACTCTCGATGTTTCAGGTGTGCAATCAGCCAGATCGTTTCATGATGACGATAAATGTGATTGCGGATATTGTCCTTGCGTTGAGCCTGTTGTTTCAGCGCAGGTGTATCTGTCCGCATCTGCGGTCTTTTATAAAAGACCCGATTCCTGGGTTGCTGTGCCTGAGCGTCAGGCACTTCTGAATATCTGGCGTATCTGATTGGGATTGCTACGGCCCTGAAGGGCCTTGCAATGACATCCCTCGCCTTGTCATCCTGAGGAGGAATGAAGTTCCGACGTGAGGATAGACGTGAGGATCTATAAACCGATCAGAAATCAGAAAACAATGAATATCAAAACATTATCAGTAATTATATCAGCAGCATGTCTTTCTGCATCTGCGTCCTTTGCCCAGGTGACAGACCAGCATGGTCATACCGTTGACACAACAGCCATTTATGGCGAAAGGGCTGACAGTCTGGAAGCAGCTGTATTTGTTTCAAGACAGGCCGGAAACTATCTTTCGAAAGGCAAGGAAATCCGTACGGAAGTAATCTCTGCTGCAGGACTCTGCAAGATGGCATGCTGCAACCTTGCGGAGAGTTTCGAGAACTCGGCCAGCGTTACAGTCGGATATTCGGATGCCGTAACCGGTGCCCGTCAGATCCGCCTTCTAGGTCTTTCCGGAATATACACTCAGATGCTCGACGAGACCCGTCCGGTGATGCGCGGCCTCTCGGCTCCGTTCGGCCTTTCATATGTTCCGGGCCAGTGGCTCGAGAGCATCCAGATCGCCAAAGGCTCGTCTTCCGTGATCAACGGAGTCGAGTGCATGACCGGCCAGATCAACATGGAGCACCGCAAGCCTACAGACGAGAAGCCTCTCTTCATCAATGCCGCTGTAATGAGCGACACCAAGATGGACTTCAATATCGCTTCGTCGCTTCAGATGGGATACAAATGGAGCACGGTCATCCTCGGACACGTTTCCGGAAACATCGTTTCCCACGATATGGACAACGACGGATTCATGGATGAGCCTAAGATGCTTCAGTTCAATCTTTCCAACCGTTGGCTCTATCAGGCCGACAATGGTGTGCAGGTGCGTTTCGGCGTGCGTGCAATCCAGGACAGCCGCCTCGGTGGGCAGATGCTGACCGAAGATGGGAAGCACGTGTACTTCGATAAGGATGAATATCAGTGGAATCCGCACAGCCTTAAGGAAGGAGAGGTGAATCCGTGGGGTTCGGATATCCTGAACCGTTCGATCAACGGCTACCTCAAGGTGGGAATCCCTCTCAATGAGGACAATTCGCAGAACATAGCCCTGATCGCTGACTATAACTATCAGGATATGGACTCATATTTCGGTGCGACAAAGTATCTTGCTGGCCAGCATTCGGCTTTTGCCAACCTGTTGTACCAGAATGTGATAAATGACTCACACCGTTTTACCCTCGGCTTGAACGGAACATTTGACCGTTATGATGAAGTGTTCAACAGAATCATCTTCTTTGATGCCCGCAAAGATGTCACAGGTAGTGATGTCCCTGTATTTACCAACCTCGCCAATGCCGGAGTGTTTGGTGAATATACATTCCATGCAGGCGATAAGTTCTCGGCTATTGCAGGACTCAGGGGCGACTGGTTCAACCACGTTTCCGACGGCAAGTCAAAGTTCCGCGTTTCGCCAAGAGTTACCTTGAAGTATATGCCTGTCGAGGAAATAGTAATCAGGGCAAACGGAGGCCGCGGACTAAGGTATTCGACTCCTTTGGTCGACAATATAGGAGTTTTCTCTACCGGAAAGAAGTTCAGCGGTTCGTTTGACCGTCACATTCTCGAGGATGCATGGACCTTCGGAGGAAACATTACTTACTATATGCCTTTCGGGGCCTCGTCAAACACATATCTTAGCTTTGACTACTTTAGAACTCAGTTCGCCGAGCAGATGGTAGTAGACTATGAGAGGTATGTCAATCAGATAGATTTCTATGCTCTCGGTGACGGACGCTCATTTACAGATAATTATCAGATTGACTTTTCGGTCGATCCTGTCGAGCGTTTCAACATCACGGCGACATTCAGATATACCAATGCCAAGATTGAACTTGCCGGCAGGGGACTGGTGGAGAAACCTATGACCAGCCGCTTCAAGGGAGTGCTGAACCTTCAGTATGCAACCAACCTGAACAAGTGGATATTTGACTTCACTGCCTCTCTGAACGGTTCATGCCGCGTATATGACTTTATGAAGGATCTCAAGGATGCCGACGGCAACCTTCTTTATGAAAATGGACGTACTCCGGTCTATCCGCTTCTGTATGCGCAGGTTACCCGTCGTTTCAAGGGCTGGGATGTTTACATCGGAGCTGAGAATCTGACCAACTTCCGTCAGAAGAATGCCATCATCGGCGCGGATAACCCTCGTCAGGCATCATTCGACGCAAGCTGCGTGTGGGGACCCCTCATGGGAATCAAGGCCCACGTCGGCTTCCGTTTCACCCTCTGGAAAAAAGCATAAGAATAAACAAAACCAATATGAAAACAATCATCTTAATCCTGGCAGCCATGATGGCAATGCCTTTCGCTGCATCAGCAGACGCAGCATCTCTTTCAGAGAGCATGGCTCTCACCGACAAGAAGCCTTCAAAGAAAAAGAAGGCGGAACTCAAGGAAGTTACCTTCCATGTGCACCTTCACTGTGAAAACTGTGTGAAGAAGGTACAGGAAAACATTGCATTTGAAAAAGGAGTAAAGGATCTCAAGGTTTCCCTCGACGATCAGACAGTATATATCAAGTTCGACGCAGCAAAGACCTCTGAGCCAGTTCTCAAGGCCGCTATAGAGAAGCTCGGCTATCCGGTTTCTGACGGTCACGGTCATGAGCATCACCACGGTCACGCTCATTAATGTTTCTGCGTAGCTGAATAATATAAGCCGCCATTACTACGGGCTCTATCCGGTAATGGCGGCTGTTATTTTCTATCTGTATGACTGTGACTATTCGACTATTGCGGTAGTGCGTACGCTGTAGCTCTGCTGAGAAGGAGCGTGCTGATATCCGTCGGATGTGTATTTTGCTTTCATAGTTCTTACTTCTGTCTCTGATGACAATCCGTCTCCTACATTCTTGTGCCAGGTCCAGTCTATGCAGAAGTCAGCCTCTTTCTCTGTGATGTAGCTGTTAAGCGGGAAACTTACATAACCTCCTGCCAATACATAGTCGACAACCTGCGGCGGAGTGATCTTGTCACCGTTGGAGTTGTGTCTCAGGGTGAAGCGATAGGTTCCCTCGATTTCCTCTTCTGTTTCCGGATCTATCATACCTCCTTCATGAACAAGGTTGATCAGGTGCTTCTCGGTGCTTCCGACCTTGATCGGGAACATTACATAGAGATTGATATAACCTCCTGAAATCCAGGCATATTCGATATGGACCGGGTCCTGAATCAGCATCTCTGCAGTTGTATTTGTGTGGAAAACAGGATCTTTTGTAAGTACGGTTGCAATCTGGTTCAGTCTTATGTCATATTCTGTTGATGAACCTCCCGGAGTTCTGTTCAGCACGTCGCATACAATGAATGCACGTTTCATAGTGTCAAGCTTTCCAAGACATTGCTGGTCGACGATGTTGAATGTATTGCCTTGGTCTGATACGAATCTTCCATCAACGATATTGCCCATCGTCGCATTGTTGTACTGGATCGTGTTGTCCTTCTTGCATGATACGGCAGCAGTTCCGATGATAGCTGCCATGAGGAAAATAATAAGTCTGTTTATCTTTTTCATTCTATCTCTTATTTGCGGCCTATAAGATGCAAGAACTTGAAGAATCGTTGCATTTGCTTGAGAAACTTCTTAATTTTGTGTGACCATTTGACACTATTATGATAACATTTCTAATCTCTGTCCTGCTTCTCGTCGCAGGTTATTTCGTATATGGTAAACTTGTGGAGAAGTATCTGGATGTTGATCCGTCAAGAAAAACCCCAGCCTATTCGAAAGCTGATGGCGTTGATTTTCAGCCGATGCCGACATGGAAAGTCTTTATAATCCAGTTTCTCAACATTGCAGGACTTGGCCCTATCTTCGGTGCAGTGAGTGGCGCAGCATTCGGCCCGGCCGCATATATCTGGATTGTTGTCGGATGTATATTCATGGGAGCTGTGCATGATTTCTTTGCAGGAATGATGTCTATCCACACCGGTGGAATGAACATGCCGGAGGTTACAGCCAGATATCTTGGAAAAAGGACCAAGGGATTCATGAATCTGGTTGTCCTGTTCCTCCTTATGGCAGTAGGAGTGTCTTTTGTAATCGGTCCTGCCGGTCTTATGCAGAACCTGACAAACATAGATAAGGAAATATGGCTTTATATAATCTTCGGATATTATATACTTGCCACCTTGCTTCCTGTGGATAAGATCATAGGAAGCATATACCCGTTCATGGGAGCCATCCTTCTGTTCATGGCAGTAGCTGTAGGAATCATGATGGTTGCAGGAGATATCAACGGATCGCATGAGATTATGGAACTGACTCCGGCAAACCTGAAGAACTGGCACTCCAACCCGGATCAGAACATGATTTTCCCGATGATGTTCATCGTGATATCATGCGGAGCCATATCCGGCTTCCATGCGACGCAGTCTCCTATGATGGCCCGTTGCCTCAAGAATGAGAAACATGCGCGTCCTGTATTCTATGGCGCCATGATTGCCGAGGGAATAGTAGCCTTGATCTGGGCAAGTGCCGCGATCGCTTATTTCGGAGGCCCTGAGGGACTTAATGCTGCGATGTCTGATAATGGTGCGATCATCAACGGGGTGCTGGTGAAGAATGCGGAAGCCGCGGATCTGGTAGATATGATCTGCAGGAGCTGGCTTGGAAAGGTAGGAGCCGTGATTGCGATTCTTGGAGTTGTCATCTGCCCGATTACATCTGGCGATACCGCTTTCAGAAGCCTACGCCTCTCTGTAGCCGACTTCCTGAAATATGACCAGAAACCGATAGTAAAGCGACTGATTATCAGCCTTCCTATATTTATCGTGGCGTTCTTCTTCTGCAAGGTGGATTTCTCTACAGCATGGAGTTACCTTGGAATCGCCAATCAGATTCTTGCTACTCTTGTTCTGTGGACAGGTGCAGCTTACCTTATAAGTAAAGGAAGGGCGCATTGGATGTGTTCACTTCCTGCGACCTTCCTTACGTTTATCTGTGTCAGTTTCCTTATGACTGCCAGGCTGGGATTCGGACTTGCTCCTGTTATCGGCTATGTTGCAGGCATTGCGGTGGCTGTTCCGATCTTTGCCTTCTGCGTGTATAAAGGAGTCAAGGCACGTAAAAATATCTAGACTACATATTTCTTGCGGGTAGGACGTCCTATCAGCTGTATGTCGAAGCCCTCGATCTTGTATCCCTTTACCCTTTTACGGCTGAGGTGGGATTCTATGAGCTTTACAAGCTCGTCGTTTATCACGTCCTTGGACATATGGTTGTCCTGATCGTACAAATGGATGTGCTTGAATGTATTGACGTCGAAGTACATCTTGTTGTTTGAACTCAGTCTGTAATGGTAAACACCCAGCATCGCCATGTGTGTGAGGATGTTATATACAGATGCTACGGTAACCTTGGCTGTTCCCTTCTCTTTTATCGAGTCCGTGACCATGTCTGCTGAGGCATGGCCAAGTTCCATCATGGCTTCATGCACTGCAAGTCTCTGAGGCGTAGCTTTCAGAGAGTGTTTCTTAAGAATTACCTTGAATTCTTCAATGTTCGGGCATTTGTGTGTATTCATATGATTTTCTTTCACCGGCAAAGTTATCTCTTTTAAGCGTAAATCCAAAATAATTTTGAAAAATTCTAATCTAAGAGCAAAGGTGATGTTCTGCTTTTTCATTGAAATAAGATAAAAAATGGTAATTTTGCGCCCGGAAACCAAAAATGCACACATATAAGGATGAGTAAGAAATTTTCAGGTTATAAATCATATGCGCTCATTACCGGGGCTGCTTCTGGCATGGGACGCATATATGCACGCAGACTGGCAGAAAGGGGATATAACCTTATAATAGTCGACATAAATGTCAATGGCTTGGAGGAAACTGCCAGAATAGTCAGGGAAGAAGTATCAAGTCCTGAACTGAAGGTGAAGATCCTAGCTCAGGATCTGTCTCAGCCGGATGCGGCAGACAAGGTATTTGAAGCTACGGAAGCAGATGGATGCGAGGTGGAAGTCCTGGTCAACAATGCCGGCCTGATGTATTGTCAGGGCATTGCCGATACATCAGAGAGGATGTTGAGGCTGATCATGATGGTCCATATGAACACGCCTCTGATGCTTTGCCGCAAGTATGTTAACGGAATGAAGGAGAGAGGACGCGGTTATATTCTGAACATATCTTCTCTGGCATCGTGGATGATATGGCCGGGCATCGGAATGTATGGTTCGACCAAACGTTTTGTCAAGGATTATTCGCGCGAGCTGAGGATTGAATGCCGCAGGACCGGAGTCAGCGTGACCAATGCTTATTTTGGTGCAGTCGACACTCCTCTCGTGCCTTTGAAGCCAAGTCTGAGGAAGCTGGCAAGGGCGCTTACAGTGATGATCAGTCCGGAAAAGGCAGTGAAGAGGGCGCTGAGGGCAACCTTCCACAGGAGAAGAGGGGTGATGCCCGGCTTTCTGAATCATATCTTCAGGCCGTTCTGCATCATTATGCCTGATTGTCTCCTGGGCTGGATTTATAGAAAGGCGAAGCCTTATCTTATGAAAGTCTGAGAAAAAGCATTATATTTGCAGTTTGCGCAAACAAAAATTTAAAATGGAAACAGTTAATTGTCTTATTATCGGAGGCGGCCCTGCGGGTTATACTGCAGCTATATATGCTTCAAGAGCCGACCTCGCTCCTGTTCTTTACGAGGGTATCCAGCCTGGCGGCCAGCTTACAACCACTACGGATATCGAGAATTATCCCGGATTCGAGAACGGCATTTCCGGCCAGCTTCTGATGGATACCATGAGAGCTCAGGCAAAGCGCCTGGGAGCAGATCTCAGGACCGGTGCCATAACTGAGGCAGATCTCTCCAAGAGACCGTTCCGTATTGTGATTGACGGCTCCAAGGAAGTATATGCGCAGTCACTCATCATAGCGACCGGCGCGACTGCCAAGTATCTGGGATTGCCTTCTGAAATCAAATACAGAGGATTGGGTGTATCTGCATGCGCAACTTGTGACGGATTCTTCTACAGGAAGAAGACAGTTGCTGTAGTCGGCGGTGGTGATACGGCATGCGAAGAGGCTACTTATCTGGCAGGTCTTTGCAAGAAGGTATATATGATTGTGCGTCGAGATGTGCTGAGAGCTTCCGAGGCAATGCAGGAGAGGGTGAGAAATACTGAAAATATAGAGATTCTGTGGAACTGTAATACGCAGGAGGTCCTTGGAGACGAGTATGGCGTTACAGGTGCAAGGCTCATCAGAAAGGATGGCGAAATTTTCGATATAGCCGTTGATGGATTTTTCCTGGCTATCGGCCATCACCCTAATTCAGAACTTTTCAATCAGTGGGTAGCTGTCGATAAGGAAGGTTATATCATTACAGACGGAAAGACTTCCAAGACAAACGTCGAGGGTGTATTTGCAGCCGGCGATGTGCAGGACCCTATGTACAGACAGGCTATTACAGCTGCAGCATCGGGATGCCGTGCGGCCCTGGATGCCGAGAAATTCCTGAAGATGCATCAATAGAGACTTATACATTTGATAGAAATGAGTATTAAAAGAGTTCTTTTGTTTTTAGCAGTTGTCGCTGCGTCGGTATCATGCAAGTCCCAGTATGAAATACTGCTTAACAGTAATGATGCGGATGCGAAATACGAGGCGGCTTTTGCCTATTTCAATGAAGGTAAATACAGTAAGGCAGGATCGCTTTTCGAGTCTCTCTCGGTACTTACTGACGGAACCGAAAGAGATGATACGGTAAGGTATTATTGGGGCTTGAGCAATTACAAGTTCAAGGATTATTATACTGCAGAGACCAATTTCGAAAAATTCATCGAAAGCTATCCTCGCAGCCCGTTCACATCGGAGGCGAGATACCTGCGTCTGGATTGTCTCTACAGGCAGACGCTCAGATATGAACTTGACCAGGCTCCGACATACAAGGCAATGAACGCAATCTCAGAGTACATCATGGAGTTTCCGTCCACTCCTCATATGGAGGCTTGCAGGGATATGCTGGTAGAGTTGAATGAGCGCCTCGACAAGAAGGCTTATGAAGGGGCGATCCTTTATTATAAGATGGAGGATTATATCGCATCCCGTGTTGCTCTTCGAAATGTCCTCAAGGATGATTCTGATAACATATATAGGGAGGATATCCTGTATTACATAGCAATGTCATCATACAAGTATGCCTTCCATAGCGTTCCTGCAAAGCAGAAGGAAAGATATCTTACTTTCGTGGATGACTACTATAACTTCATTGGTGAGCTACCGGAATCCCACTATAGAAAGGAACTGGATGCGGTCTATCGCAAGGCTCAGAAGGCTCTTGGAAGGCATGGAGTGGAGACGGATGAAACCGAGGATATGTCGGAAAAGGATTTTGCCAAGGAAAGACGCAGGCTGCTCCGTGAAGCAAAAAAAGCTGAAACGCAGCAAAAATAATTGAAACCCTGGTCGAAACTGGGGGTATAATTAAATGGAGAGGTATCTGTCGGGCCTCTCGAAAGAATGAATAACGATAATAATTTATAAAAATGGCAAACAAGAAAACACCGGTAAACACTCTTACAAGAGACCTCTGCGACCTCGCAGCTCCAACAGGAAACATCTATGAGACAGTTGTAATCCTCTCAAAGAGAGCAAATCAGATTGCAATTGCAGAAAAGAAGGAGCTCACAAGAAGGCTTGAGGATTTCAAGAATGACCGCCATACCATGGAGGAAGTATTCGAAAACCGCGAGCAGATCGAGATCTCAAAATATTACGAAAGACAGCCTAAGCCAAGTCTCGTAGCGATTGAGGAGTTCCAGGAGGGAGCTGGTTCATACAGAATGGCAAAGCAGGACGAAGAGTAGTCATGCTGACGCGGCTTCAGGTCAAGAATTACGTATTGATAGACTCTCTGGAGATTGATTTTCCGGAGGGTCTGATCATTATTACAGGACAGACCGGAGCCGGTAAATCCATTATTCTTGGCGCCCTCTCGCTTGTCATGGGCTCCAAGGCTGATGCCTCGATGGTTTCTGAAGGTGCAGAAAACTGCGTGGTTGAGGCGGAATTTGATATGACAGATCATGGGCTGAAGCCTGTTCTTGAGGAAAATGAGGTTGAATGGGAGGACGGACATGTGATAGTCAGGAGGGTGGTAAACCGCTCCGGACGTTCCAGAGCATTTGTCAATGATTCTCCTGTTCCGGTCACATTGCTTCAGGAGATATCAGCAAGGCTGGTGGATATCCATTCCCAGCACCAGACAATGTTGCTGTCTGACAAGCGTTTCCAGTTAGGAATTCTGGACCATTTTGCCGGCAATTCTTCTCTTTTGGCTGAGTGCTCGGATCTGTGGAACAGACTTCATGATAAAAAACGCAAACTTGCGGAGATACATGACCGGATCGCTTTGATTGCCCGTGACAGGGATTATAACGAAGCTCAGTATCGCCAGCTTGAGGCAGCCTCCTTGAAGGAGGGCGAGCTGGCTGAACTTGAAGAGGAGCAGAAGAAACTCGCTAACGCTGAGGAAATCAAAAACGGCCTATATGCGGTAGAAGAACTCTTGAATCCGTCAGCTGACGGAATGCCGTCAATGGATTCCTCTCTCAAGGAAGCATCACGGATTCTTGCCAGATTAGGCAGATATCTTCAGAATATGGAGGAAATATCTGTACGTGTCGATTCGTGCAGGCATGAGCTGGATGACATCCTTTCAGAAGTGTCCTATGCAAATGCAAAGGTTGATGTTTCCGAGTCCCGCCTTGAAGAGGTTGAGGCTCGTATGTCATTGATCTATGGCCTTCTGCAGAAATACGGCTGCATGAATGAGGCTGAACTTATCGCTCTCAGGGATAAACTGTCCGAGGAACTGTTCGATTCGACCAGATTGGAGGAAGAGGCTGGAGATCTGGAAGCGCAGATCAAGGAATTAGCTGCCGGATTGGATCAGGTTGCTGAAAAGCTTCATGAAAGCAGGCTGGAGGCTTCGGTCGGCTTTGCAGGAAGCATAGAAGAGTCGATACGCAGCCTGGAGCTTCCATATGCAGTATTTGAGGTGCAACTGCTGGACGCACCTTTATCATTATCCGGAAGAGACTCTGTACAGTTCCGTTTCAGTGCAACCGGAAAGAATCCTGTAGATGTTGCAAAATGCGCTTCAGGAGGTGAAATGTCCAGGATAATGCTTTCTCTGAAGGCGATGATGGCTCGCTTTACTGAGATGCCTACAATGATATTTGATGAGATAGATACAGGAGTTTCCGGCAGCGTTGCAGACAAGATGGGCTCGATGATATGCTCTATGGGGGCTTTCATGCAGGTATTTGCAATTACCCATCTTCCACAGGTGGCTGCCAAGGGGTCCGCACATTATCTTGTATCCAAGAGCATCGATCCAGTTTCATCCAAGGCTGTTTCTTCAATCAGCCGTCTCTCAGACGCTGAGCGCGTGACAGAGATTGCGCGTATGCTCAGCGGATCGGTTCTCACCGATGCCGCTATAGCTAACGCCGAATCTTTATTGAAAGGGGAGTAGTCCTATCGGACTGTCTTTATAGAATAATCCTTACCGTATACGATTCTTCTTGTGCCGGTGTTGGTGTGACTGCCGCTGCCGGTTCTTCTCAGTCTCATATTGCTCTGCAGCAGCCCTGCGTCTGCATTTTCAAGCATCTGTGGCCAAAGGTTGCCGAATCGTGCTGCAAGGGTATTGAAGAATCTCATCATATCATATCCCTGGAATGCGAACTGAGTCGGTTCTGTATTGAACATCGCCCTGTATTTCGAAATGAAATCCTGTACCCTCTCGTCCTCATAGTCAATATAATATGTCAGACTTGCATGCAGGGATGTATTGTGGAAATTCTCTACCTCAATGGTCTCGAAACTGCGGATCTTTGCCGGAGCATATAAAACCAGATTATACTTGTCATGGATGGCAAGATTAAGGTTTCTGACAGCATCATTCACGAAGGCCTCGCTTTCAGAAGCGATTACGATCCTGTTGGTTCCGGTCTGTGTCATTTTTGATTCCAGTGCCGGAAGTATGTTCCTGCCCTCCAGTATGCTGTATGAGAAAGGTGTGTAGCTGATGCCGTATGAGTCGATGGTTGCTCTGAGAAGCCTTCCTGCATCGCTTTGTCTGGCCTCCTTCTCAGATATGACTATGACCCTGTCCTCAGGCTGAAGGTCTTCGGATATCCATAAGACAACATCTGTAAACTGTGCCTGTTGAGAGGCCGGAGCCTGAATGAGTCTGCTGTAAGATGGTATGATCTTTTCCACTTTCTGATCGAGAGGAGAAACCAGAGCTGAAATGTCTGAAGTCAGCGAGAATACTTTTGAGATGTCTGTTGCAGATACTGGACCGATGATGACATCGCTTGAGCTCAGCACACCTCCAGGAATATCAGTATTTCCGCCTGCTATGTCGTATACATTCAGTCGGACGTCTATTCCGGCCTCTTTCAGGTCATGTGCTGCAAGCAGGGCACCGCTGTAGAAGTCCATGTTGCTTTTGCTGCCGGAACTGCCTGTAGCTTTAAGCGGAAGCAGTAAGGTTGTTGTGGTGTTTCTTCTGCTGAACGGATTCCACATTTCCATCAATGCGATCGTATCTGAAGGCTGGTCTCCTATTTCAATGTCAGAACTTTCAGGTATTTCTGTTGCATCGTCGGAAATGCTTTCTTCATATGACACGACTTCTTCAGCCGGTGCCACATATTGCTCCTTACCCGGAATGATCAGCACTTGCTTTTTCTTTAATTTCTTGTCTTTCAGATTGTTGGCTGTCATGATTGAGGCTTCGGAGACTCCGTATTTCGCTGCAATCGTACTAAGGTCTTCGTACCACTTGACAATGTGTCTGCGTTGCCCCTGAGCTACCTCAGCATTCGCCTCCATGCTTATTGTCGCGTCCTTTCTGTCAACAGTTGACTTCGGTGCAGAAATTTCAACTGGTGCAGCTTCTTCCTTGGTCTCAGGAATCTCGACAACCGGGATCATGATGATATCATTCTTCCTCAATCCTCTCTCCTTTACTTCAGGATTATATCTGTATATGTCTTCGACGGTGACATTATATGCCTTGCTTATGGAAAAGAGCGTCTGCCTTTCCAGAACTATGTGAGAATAGAATGCCTTGCCGTCAATCTTTACCTTTTCTTTGGAGATTGTGACAGGGGGTGCAACGTATTCCTGTGCGTGCATTACTTGGGTGGTGATGCCTGAAGTCAGCATTACCGCCATGCAGGTTATTATTCCTATTCGTCTTTTCATATCAAATATATTATAGCTCCTGGGCGAACTTCATCAGTCCAAGTGCGAATCTGTTCCATGAAAGCCTTTCTTTTTCAAGGCGTATGTTTTTTATGCATTCTTCTTTGCATAGAGGATCTGCGAAGTATCTTTCAATTTCGCGTGCTATAGCTTCCGGTGTGCCGTCCTGTGATACAATGCCGGTGCCGGTATCTCCTATGGTCTCTTTGAGCCCTCCTACATCGGTGACAATCATCGGGACCTCGAAGTGATACGATACCGAGCTGATTCCGCTTTGAGTTGCGCTTCTGTATGGCAGTACGGCCAGGTCTGCCGCGGAAAAGTAGTCGGCAACTTCCGAATCCTTGATATATTTCAGCCACATATGCACATTCTGCTTATTATGCAGAGTGTCAATGATTTTCTGATATGGCTCAAATGAACCATACGGTTCTCCTGCTATAATGAGCTGATAGTCCTCCGATAGCGTGCCATATGCCTTCAGCAGGATGTCCAGTCCTTTGTACTGGCGTATCAGGCCAAAGAAAAGCAAGGTCTTCATGCCCTTCTTCAGGCCAAGTTTTTCAATAGCTTTCTCCTTATCCGTCTTTTCTCCGAAATGAGAATAAAGCGGGTGCTGCAGAACCTTGAATCTTGCTTTCGGATTCAGGGCCAGCAGATCTTTAGATACCGCTTCGCACAGTGTCACACATCCGGAGCTTCCCTTCAGGAAATATTTTGTCAGAGGAGCATCAAAGAAATGCGGCTCGTGAGGAATGACATTGTCCAGAATGGAAATCACCTTGCAGTGTTTCTTCATCTTGCGGGTGACGTATCCGAGTGACGGTGCAAAATATGACATCCAGTACCTGACGATAAGCAGATCCGGTTTCCAGTCCCTTATTGCCTTGTATGTCTTGCGGTATGTAAAAGGATCAGCCGTATCCAGCAGAGATTCGCTCTCTACCGGTACGGCTTCATCGTCTGCTGTCACGTATTGGGTCTTTCCAGGGAAGAGGAACTCCGGATATTGTCTTTTGAAATTGAACGCCTTGACAATATGCTCTTTGCTCAGTTCACCGTACAGGCATGCGTTAAACTGAGAGATCCCTCCTCTATAGGGGTAGAAACATGACAGTATTGCTATTCTCAATTAATGTTTATTTTGATGCGTTGTATTCTGCGTTAAGGCCTGCGAGAACATCAGATGTGATGTCAAGAGACGGATCTGCAGTAAGAACTGGAGTTCCAAGTGTGGTTGCTCCATCGTTCGGAATGTCACCCTGGCTGATGAGAATCATTGCATACCCCTTTTCAGCATTGTACTTCTTGATGAAAGTGGCAATTGCATCGTTGATGAGGTTGTTCATCACGAAAAGCTCTTCGTTTGCAGTGTTCTGAAGAGTGATCTGCTCCTGCTGGATTTCCTGATTCTTCTTTGCAAGATATTCGTTGTACTCTGCTTCCATCTTCTGGAGCTCCTGAAGCTTGGCATTTCCGGTTGTTTCTGTATAGTGACCCTTGCTTGCCTTCTCCTGGAATTCGTTTGCAGCTGCAACGTACTTGTTTTCCTTTCTCTTTATTTCAGCTTCGATGTTCTTTGTCTTGCTTTCGAGAGACTTGGTCATCTCATTTATCTTCTTCTCTACTTCTGCTCCAAGGTCAATAGCCATCTGATATTCAGCCTGGATTCTTGCCATATCAATGTAAACGATCGATCCTGCAGGTGCAACGGCAACGTTGACTGCCGTCGAGTCATTTGCAGTGTTCTCTGCTGCTGAAGATTTCTGAGTGCCGTTACAAGCGCTCATTCCAAAAATTACTGCGGCGCCCAAAGCGATGGTGCCGAGGATGTTGAATGTCTTTTTCATCTGTATGTTAATGTTATTATTGTTTCTTATGATTGCGCATCGCGCATCAACCCACAAAGATAGTTAAAAAATCTTAACTTTTGACAGATAGGCCTTTATTGTTTGTTCCAAACCCATGTAAAGTGCGTCACTGATGATTGCATGGCCGATCGAAACCTCATCTGTCCAGGGGATGTTTCTTATGAAAAATTCGAGATTGTCCAGATTAAGGTCATGGCCTGCGTTCAGTCCCAGACCGCATTCCCGTGCTGCTTCTGCTGCCTTTATGAATGGGGCTACAGCGGCATCGGGGTTGTCGGGGAACATCTCTGCATATGGTTCCGTATACATTTCGATTCTGTCGCATCCGCACAAGGCTGCCGCTTCCACCATCTTTGGGTCAGCGTCGACGAAAATGGATGTTCTGATGCCTTTGCTCTTGAATTCCTTGCAGATTTCAGTCAGAAATTCCTTGTTTCTGACAGTATTC
This sequence comes from Candidatus Cryptobacteroides sp., assembly GCA_045539015.1. Lineage (GTDB taxonomy): Bacteria > Bacteroidota > Bacteroidia > Bacteroidales > UBA932 > Cryptobacteroides. The sequence goes on along the minus strand of JAZQEN010000103.1, from coordinate 6,082 downwards.
CATCCTGCGTTTGAGGTTATCGCATCTTCTGCATCCGGAACAAGAGTCACCTGATCCGGGATGACTTCGCATACGAGGTCGACGAAGGATGGGACAGGATTTCCCTCGATGTTGAATTCTGTAGTTATCAGCGGGCGTATTTCCCTTACGTCCGCATACCTGATATGTCTTTCGTCAGGCCTCGGATGGACTGTGATTCCCTCTGCTCCGAATTTCTCGCAATTTATGGCTGCCAGAGTTACATCAGGCATCTTGCCGCCCCTTGCGTTTCTGATGGTGGCGATCTTGTTTATGTTGACACTAAGTCTTGTCATACCTCAATCATTTATTTGCTTCAGACGACAAAAATATATAATAAAGTTCAATTTTAAAGAATAATATGCTATTTTTGAGGCCGTTTATACACCACAGATTTATGAGGATAGCAGTTTATTTGGGAAAGAAGGAGCTAGGAGATGACAAGAGGTACCTGGACCTTGTTTCCAGGTTGAAAGATGGAGGAATCCATATATATGTTCTGGCAGGTGAGGGTGTTCCGGATGCCGGTACGGATATGCTGATGAGTGTCGGTGGTGACGGTACTTTCCTTACCGCTGCTATGATGGCCGCTCTGAGGGGTATTCCTGTTGTCGGTGTGAATCTGGGAAGGTTGGGTTTCCTTTCTGAAAATCGTCCGGAAGACGTTGCCGATGCCATTCTGTCGGGCTCTTATACTGTCGAAGACAGGACGATGCTCAAGGCTTTGGATGAAGATGGGGAGACATATGCCTTGAATGAATTTTCAGTGCACAGGAGCGGAGCAGCGATGCTTGGTGTTGATGTCAGTATCGATGGTGTGGCACTTCCTACATATTGGGCCGATGGCCTGATCGTGTCATCCAGTTCGGGCTCTACTGCATATTCACTGAGTGCCGGCGGCCCTATCGTGCTTCCTGAAGCCCGAGTACTGATCATTTCACCTATCGCTCCTCATAATCTTAATGTGCGCCCCATGGTGGTTCCGGATAGCGCTGTAGTTACATTGAAAGTGCATTCGCGTGACACTAAGGTCATCTTTACAGCAGACAACAGGACAAAGGAAGTGGGGGAGGGCGCTCAGATGTGTGTATCAGTGGCACAATTTTCGCTAAAGCGTGTCCGGCTTACGAATTCAGATTTCATTAATGCACTTACAGCCAAACTGTATTGGGGCGAAGATGTAAGAAATACTAAATAAATATGGCAGCAGAAATGTTGAACAATATTCCGGTCCATGTGTCTTTGATCATGGATGGTAATGGCCGCTGGGCTAAGGAAAGGGGAAAGGAAAGGGTCTATGGCCATTTTGAGGGAGTGGAAAGCGTTCGAGCATGCGTTCAGGCGGCTGTAGAGACAGGTGTGAAGTATCTGTCGATCTACGCGTTCTCGGAAGAGAACTGGAACCGTCCTCAGGCTGAGGTAGATGCGCTCATGGAACTCATGGTGAAGGCAATGGCTGCCGAGATGGATTCTCTGGATAAGAACGGCGTCCGTTTCATGGTCATAGGAAACAGGGAACGCCTTGCTGACGGACTCAATGAAGTCATTGATTCATGCATGAAGCAGACAGAGCATAATGACAGGCTGACACTTATCGTGCTGCTGAGTTACAGTGGGAAATGGGACATCCTTCAGGCTGCCAAGAAAATGGTGTCGGAAGCGATCAGTGACCCGTTGCGTGCCGAGGAACTTCTGGATATGGGTGTTGATGGTTTTGACCGCTTTCTGGCGACAGCCGGAATCCCTGATCCTGACCTTATCGTAAGGACTTCCGGAGAATGCCGTTTGAGCAATTATCTTCTGTGGCAGGGTGCATATTCCGAGCTGCTTTTCGTGGATACCTTATGGCCGGATTTTAGGAAGGAAGAGTTTAAAAGTGCCGTCGAATACTATACAAAACGTGACAGACGTTATGGAAAAGTCAAATAATTGCGTATATTTGCGGTTTTGAATTTAAGCATATCGAGATGAGAATTAGCCGAATAGTCTTCACGTTCCTTGCTTTTGCTCTGGCGCTGCCGTCATTGGCCCAGACCACTGGCAAGGATATCGTTGTTGATTACAATAATCCTAAGAAATATACAGTTGGAGGAGTAAAGATAGAGGGTAACACCTATTTCTCTCCTGAGCAGATTCTTCAGATTGCAGGCCTGCAGAAGGGAATGGAGGTGACTGTGCCGAGCGAGGAACTGTCTTCGATTGTAAACAGGCTGTGGCTGCAGAGGTATTTTGAAGATGTTGCTGTTTCTGTAGATTCACTTGCACCGGGAAGCGACACAGCCTTCTTCAAGATTTCGATAATCGAGCGTCCGAGAGTGTCCCGTTGGGTGTTCAGCGGTGTCAAGTCCGGCGAAGAGAAGGAACTCAGGGAAAGACTTAATTTCCGAAGAGGAACCGAGTTCTCGGAATATGTTTCAAAGACTTCAGTAGACATTATCAAGAGATATTACAAGGAGAAGGGTTTTCTCAACGTCAAGGTTGATGTCAATACAAAGAGAGATACTGTGATCAAGGGCGCCATCAGGGTGCAGTTTGCCGTTGACAGGGGAGAGAAGGTCAAGATCAAGAAAATCACGTTTACCGGCAATGACCATGTCAAGGAGTCCAAGCTGGTAAGGTCCATGAAGAAGACCCGTGATGCACGTCTGCAGAACTTCTTCAGTTCAAAGAAATTCAATGAGGCTGAATATGAGAACGATAAGCGTGCGATGATCAGTGCCTTCAACGAGGCCGGATACAGGGATGCACGAATCGTCAAGGATACGATGTACTATATCGAGCCGGGACGTCTGCAGATAGACTTCGAGATTGATGAGGGAAAGCAGTATTTCTTCCGTGATATTACATGGACCGGAAACTCTGTTTATCCGACTGAGACTCTCAATGATGTGCTTCAGATCAAGAAGGGAGATATCTATGACGTCGTGACTATGGAGAAACGTCTTTTCGGCGGCGGAAAGCAGACTGAATATGATGTGTCCAAACTTTATCGTGACAACGGTTATCTTTTCTTCAATATCCAGCCAGTTGAAATGAATATAGACGGCGACTCCGTTGATGTCGAGATGAGAGTGGTTGAAGGAAAGCCTGCGACGCTCAATAACATCGTGATCAATGGTAATGACCTTACTAATGAGAGAGTTATCCGTCGTCAGATCTTTACCCGTCCGGGATATCTGTTCAGCCAGTCGGAGTTCGAACGCTCTATTCGAGAAATTGCTTCAATGGGACAGTTCGATCCTGAAGCCATCATGGATCCGGCAACAGGTTATTCGATAATTCCGAACCAGCTTAACAATACTGTAGATATTGTCTACAATGTAACAGAGAAGCCTTCAAGCCAGCTTGAACTCTCCGGAGGTTGGGGCGGAAACACTTTCGTGGCTACTGTAGGAGTAAGCTTCAATAACTTCTCGACCCGCCGTCTGTTTGACAAGACCGCATGGCGTCCTGTTCCGCTTGGAGATGCGCAGAATCTTTCCATCCGTTTCCAGACAAACGGAACGTACTATACGAGCCTCTCGGCGAGCTTCTCAGAGCCATGGCTCTTCGGTAAGAAGCCGACATCGCTCAACATGTCGCTCTACTACACCCGTCAGACAAACTCATACATATATTATAATATCCTCAATAATGATGAGTATATGGAGGTGTATGGATTTGCTGCGGGACTTGGAAAGCGTCTGAAATGGCCTGACAACTATTTCGTGCTTTACAACCAGCTCAGCTGGCAGACTTACAAGCTTCAGAATTGGGCATATCAGTTCATGTTTGATACCGGTATTTCACACAACCTGAGTTATACCCTCAGCTTGTCGCGAAACTCGACCGACCAGCAGATCTATCCACGTGTGGGATCTGACTTCAGCTTCTCCCTCCAGCTTACGCCTCCGTACTCTCTTCTCAGAAAGAAGAATCATGGTGTCCTTGATGAGGACGGAAAGCCTACCAGGGTGAAAGACTGGCGTGATATCAACTATGATCTTCAGACTTCACAGAACAGATACAAGTGGATCGAGTACCATAAATGGTCTTTCAAGGGTGCAATCTATACAAAGCTTGTAGGAGACCTTGTCCTGATGGCTCGAGCACAGTTCGGATATCTGGGATATTATAACAGAAACTGGGGATATTCTCCATTCGAGGGATTCCGTGTCGGTGGTGACGGTATGTCAGGATATGATACATATGGTTCTGAGATCATTTCACTCCGTGGATACGAAAACTACTCTTTGACACCCGAGGCGTCGTCTACAAGTAAAACAGGAAACTATTATGCCGGAAATGTTTACGATAAGTTTACAGTCGAACTCCGTTATCCTGTGATCCTCCAGCCGCAGTCGACAATCTATGCGTTGCTCTTCCTGGAAGGAGGTAACTGCTGGTCAGACATCAGGGATTTCAATCCGTTCCAGATCAAGAGATCTGCCGGAGTCGGTGTAAGAGTGTTCCTCCCGATGATCGGACTTCTCGGAGTTGACTGGGGATGGGGATTCGACGACCCTGTAAACGGAAGAAGCCAGTTCCACTTCGTTATCGGCCAGCAGTTCTAGCAACTGCCATCCCGAGCGAACCCTCCGGCTGTCATCCCGTGCGACCCTTTGATGCCATCCCGAGCGAACCCTCCGGCTGTCATCCCGAGCGAGCGAAGCGAGTCGAGGGATCTGAAAAAAGAGAATATATAATTAAAGTAACAGATAATAAATTATGAAAAAGATCATTTTGGTGGCAGCGATAGCGCTCATGTCATTCGCTGCAAAGGCACAGGACCTTAAGTTTGCTTATGTTGATTTCAATGAAGTCATAATGCTTATGCCTGAGATGGACGAGGCAAGAAACGTACTTGAGGAGAATCAGAAGACAAACGAGGAAGTGCTGATGGCTATGTACGAGGAGTATCAGACCAAGATGCAGCAGTACGAGCAGAAGAGTGCTACATGGACTCAGGCTATCCGCGAGAGCAAGGAGCGTGAGATCATGGAGATCCAGTCAAGACTCGAGCAGACTCAGCAGAGCCTCCAGCAGGAGATCGCCCAGCTTCAGCAGAGCCTCCAGGCTCCTATCGTTGAGAAGGCAAACAACGTTATCAATGAGCTTGCAAAGTCCAAGGGTGTAGCAGCTGTATTCGAGAAGTCTTCATTCATCTATGTTGATGCAGCTCAGCTTATCGACCTTACACCAGAGGCAAGAACGGCTCTCAACATCCCTGAGGGAAGGACTCTTGAGACCCTCCAGGCAGAGATGATGGCAAAGGCTCAGGCAGCTCAGGCACAGTAAATTCAAAACGGAATATCCAAACCGGTTCTCAGATTTCTGGGGACCGGTTTTTCGTTTATAAAAAAGTTGAAATTTGTGATCATCGTATCAGAAAATTATTTACATTTGTGTCTAAATCTAAATATTTGATTTAAAATCATAACACTAGCTATGCAACATAAGGTAATTGATACTAAAGATGTTGTCATAAGATTTGCAGGAGATTCGGGAGACGGTATGCAGCTCACCGGGTCTCTTTTTGCAGATATGTCTGCCATCTTCGGTAACGAACTTTCGACATTCCCTGATTATCCGGCGGAAATCAGGGCACCTCACGGGACAGTATCCGGCGTATCCGGATTCCAGGTGCACATAGGTAGCGAGCACATCACCACCCCTGGTGATTTCTGCGATCTTCTGGTAGCCATGAACCCGGCTGCCCTCAAGGCTAACGCCAAGTGGCTTAAGAGAACCGCCATGGTTCTCGTCGACTCAGACACATTTGATGAGGATGGTCTCAAGCGTGCAGGACTCAAGACAGATGACCCTATTGCAGAGCTTTATATCGAGGACAGGACTATCATCGTCGCTCCTATAACGACTCTCACACACGAGAGCCTCAAGGACAGCGGTCTCGACAAGAAGACGATTGACAAGTGCAAGAACATGTTCACGCTCGGAATGGCATGCTACATATATAACCGTCCGATGGAATACATTTTCCAGTATCTCGAGCGTAAGTTCGGCAAGAAGAAGCCTCAGCTGATCGAGCCTAACAAGAAAGTGCTTAAGGATGGCTATAACTATG
>JAZQEN010000102.1:0-2843 GCA_045539015.1 Candidatus Cryptobacteroides sp. | reverse complement strand
CAGAACCATCGAAGTTCAGGAGGGACAGAAAGTCATTGATACCGGACTATATGGCATTGTGCGCCATCCGATGTATATGGCTACAGTCATCATGTTTCTATCAATGCCGCTGGTCCTCGGATCTCCGATATCATTCATCATCATGCTCGGATATATACCAGTGATCGCCAAGAGGATCCGGAATGAGGAGACAATCCTTTCAGAAGGTCTGGACGGTTACAAGGAGTATATGAAGCGTGTAAAGCATAAGGTAATTCCATTTATCTGGTAATGGCATGAATATCTCAAGCAATAAGAAAAAACAGAAGGATATGAAAAAGATAATAATCATCAACGGCGGTCCGCGCCGCAACATGAACACAGCGCAGATGCTGCAGAAATTCGCAGAAGGCGCAAAATCTGCCGGCGAACACATCGAGGTCAAGACAATTCGTCTGTACGACATGGACTATAAAGGATGCATGTCATGCATGGCCTGCAAACTGAAAGACAGCGTATCCAACGTCTGCAGATTCAAGGACGGGCTCTCACCTGTGCTCGAAGAAATATCCATGGCGGACGGCCTTGTGCTTGGCTCCCCTATCTACTTCGGCGAAGTGACCGGACAGATGCGCGCCTTTCTGGAGAGATTGTCCTTCCCTTGGCTATCTTACAATGACTACAGCATGACTGCACCGAAACAGATGCCCGTTGTCCTGATAGAAACCTTGAACGGAACACCTGAAAGGAACAACAGCAACGGCTTCGGCTCCATGGAATACTGCATAGCACGGGCGCTCGGCCAGCCGCAGAAGATAGTAGCTTACAATACTTATCAGGTTCATGACTACAGCCGCTATGAACTCGCAGGATTCTCCGACGAGGCAAAACGTCAATGGCGAGATGAACATTGGGAAGAGGACCTGCAGAAGGCATTCGATGCCGGCAGAAAGATGGCTGAAATGTAAAAATTGTCTGCCCTACTAAGAACTCTCCTATTTCCGTGAGCGTCCATCACTAAATCGCCTGAAAACTTGTCGGACGGTCCCGAAAATGGTCCATAATCATAAAAAAAAAGACACCGTCCATCATAAAATCAGCCATTTTTCTGTCGGACGGTCCCCATGCTCCATGAATTATCTGACTTTACTATAGTGAAACAGCCACAGATGTTTCCTCGCAATGGTCGATCCGTCCACCATCCTGACGTGTCGTATCAAAGAAATGCACACATGACCGAACACATTTCCTGCGAAGGTCATGTCGTGTTCTGCATCGACAGTTATTTTCATGGAACCCCGACTCATCTTTTAGTTGAAGCTCTGGAGCCTACAATCATATGCGAGATGCCACGCGACAGGATGGAGGCCCTGGCAGAGACCAACCCGGGCCTGGCATATCTGTACAGACGTTTCCTAGAGGACTCTCTGATATTATCCCAGACCAAAGCAGACATCCTCCGTTTTGAGTCAGCCAAAGACAGATACACAAAACTGCTGCAGCTGTTCCCGGAAATCATCCGGAGGGCTCCCCTCACCTATGTCGCATCCTATCTTCAGATGTCCCTGGAAACACTCAGCCGCGTCAGAGCGTCCATTTCTACACAGCCATGACCTTACCTTTGTGCTTTATATAAATGATCGGAGTGGGACAAGGCGGACTGATGAGTATCATCCGGCTGATAAAACTGATAATCAACTTTTTCATAATCACTACTAACTTCTTTTATCCCTCGCGGGAGTTAATTTCAGAAGCAAACTTATGAGTTTTGTAGACTTATCAGTCCCGATTCAAGCAGGTATTTTTCAAAAAAGCCGATTTATTTGATGCATGTCAAAAAAATCATCCGGACTACTGCTCATTCAGTCCGGAATCCATATACAGAGCGAACCCGTTCAATATGGGACAAGCCTCCGAGGCATTTATGTTGATCCGGACAGCCGTCGTTGTGATTTCCGGAAGCGTTACAATGCGTTTGTAGCCAATTGTAGTTTCCTCAGCGACCTGCTTCCATGATCCGTCTTTCTGCAACACATCTATAGTGAAAGCGGAAACCCTTTGTCCAAGAGGGATATATTCCTGAAGCTGAACCAGATTGAATGTCTTCTGTTCGGACAATGTAACGGTAAATGATACGGTTCTGACATCGTCATCAACTGCCCAGTAAGAGTCATATTCATCATTGAGCATATTGTCTGCGCTGAATCTGCCGGATCCTCCGCGTACATTCTCTGCCTCGATCTGAGCACCTGAAGCAAGATTGACGCTGAAGATCTCGTCAAGGGCAGCGCGAAGCTCCATCAGACGGGTCGAGTCGGCCTCATGTATGAGTCCACGCGTATCTGGAGGCACATTGAGCAGGAGGAGAGAATTCCTGCCGACGCTCTCATAATATATATTGAGAAGATGTCTCAGCGACTTGACATCATCATTTTCGTGTTCCTTCCAGAACCAGCCCGGGCGAATCGAGACGTCGCTCACGGCAGGGACCCATGTGTTGCCTCCCTTTGTTCCCTCGTTAAGAATCCTGATCCTTTCCGGATGTCGGGCAAGTTCATCATTGATCTCCATTGTGCTCCAGCATGTGCGCCCCGCGCTTCCTCTTTCATTTCCGACCCAACGGCAGCCGGGACCATAGTCACTGAAAATCACTGCATTGGGCTGCATACGGTATACGGTAGAGTTGAAGAGTGGCCAGTCATAGACCTGTTTCTTACCGTTCGGTCCTTCTCCGCAGGCTCCGTCAAACCACTGCTCGAAGACAGGGCCGTAATTTCCCAGAGCATGCTCCAGCGCCTTTACATATACATCGTTGTACTCGTCTGTACCATAATGAGGATCATGTCTGTCCCATGGAGAAATAT
>JAZQEN010000101.1:0-2727 GCA_045539015.1 Candidatus Cryptobacteroides sp. | reverse complement strand
GCAGCAGCAGCGGCGGCAGCCTCCTCAGCGGCTACGCGGTCAAGATATGACTGTGAGGTACGTGTGTTCTTTCCGAAACGGAAGGTAAGGCCGGCGAGAAGGTTGAACTGCCAGTCCACGTTGTCGGCCCTCTTTGAATTGAACTTGTCTGTAAGCATGTTGGCGTTGGCCTCGAGACCGAGACTTACGCACTCGCCGAGGCGGAAATCAACTCCGACACCTCCGCGGCCCACAGGAGCGAGGAACTTCTTGTCCCAGTAGTATTCGAGAATGTCCTTGTAAGCGGCAGCCTCCTCGTTGTTGAAGCCGTATCCTGCACCGATTCCGACCATAAGGTAAGGGTTCACGACCCTGTCATGCCTGAATCCGCCGAATGTGCTTGCGAGGTCGAGGATATAGTCGGCGTTCACCTGACCGAACTTATATGAATATCCATGCCATCCGTCAGTGAGCACCGCGCCCTTGCCCTGCCATCCGCCGAGACCGAAGCGCACGCCCATCGCGTGGTGGAAACGGTATGTGACAGAAAGCTGAGCGGCCGGAGACAGAAGGTCGCCGAACGAACTCTCGCCGCGTGTATGCGCGACACCTCCCTGAACCCCGAGGCTCCAGTGCGGACGGAACTCGAGATCAGGATTGGACTTGCTCTCCTGAGCAGATGCAGCACCGCACATCAGAAGCAGTGATGCAACAATCATAGTCAGTCGTTTCATAATCGTAAAAGTTGTCTGGTTGTTACGGTTACACTTGTTTCGCCGCCTGATAAATTTTTGAGATCAGAAAACTCTTTTTATTTTTCCTGAACTAATACTTTTTATATATTTGCGGAAAAATAAAACAGTATGTCGAGGATAATAGGCAGAGAAAAGGAACTTGCAGAATTCAATACTCTGTACAACAGTGGAACTGCACAGCTGATTGCAGTTTATGGAAGACGCCGCGTGGGAAAAACATTTCTTATAGATGAGGCACTTAAAGGAAGAATCACCTTCAGACATGCCGGATTATCTCCCATAAACGAGAAGGGAGGTAAAAGCATGCTAAAGGATCAACTGAAGCATTTTTACAATTCCTTGCAGTTGCAGGGAATGAAAAAGAGCAGATGCCCGGAATCATGGCTTGATGCATTCTTCATGTTGGAAAAGCATCTGGAATCCATTGATTCGGGAAAACGCCAAGTCATATTCCTTGATGAACTTCCGTGGATGGACACACCTCGCTCAGGCTTTCTGACAGCTTTTGAAGGCTTCTGGAACACATGGGGCTGTCATCGGGACAATCTGATGGTCGTAGTTTGCGGAAGCGCCAACTCATGGATCCTTGACAATCTCATCAATAGTCATGGAGGACTTTACAATAGAATCACTTATGAAATAAAGCTTTCACCCTTCACTCTGAACGAGTGCGAGAAGTTCTACAAGGAAAAGAATATCAGGATGTCCAGATATGATATCGTACAGGCAAATATGATACTTGGAGGCATCCCATATTATATGGGGTATTTTACGCCGAATCTGAGTCTGGCGCAGAACATAGACCGACTGTTTTTCTCTGAATCTCCGAAGCTGAGAGATGAGTTTGACAGATTGTTCGCCTCCGTGTTCTCAAATCCGGATGATGTAAAGAAGGTGGTGAGAGTATTGGCCGGAAGGAACGAAGGATATACGAGACAGGAAATACTTAAGAAGGCCCAGTATCAGGAAGGAGGGGCATTGACAAAAGTTCTTAATGCGCTTATCGCAAGCGATTTCATCTGCAAGTATCTCCCTTATGGCAAGAATGGGAAGGAGGTTCATTATAAACTGACTGACCCGTTCTGCATATTCTATCTTAAATTTCTAAGCAGAAAGGAAGAACTTGCTCCTGATTTCTGGACAAACAATCAGAATTCGCAAAGTGTCGTAAGCTGGAGAGGTCTCGCCTTTGAAGGTGTATGCTTCAGACACGTTAATCAGATAAAGAGAGCATTAGGGATTGCCGGAGTTGTCTCATCACAGTCGAGCTGGATTGTAAGAGGAAATGAAGAAACGGACGGCTGCCAGATAGACATGCTGATCAACAGGAAAGACAATGTAATCAATCTGTGCGAGATGAAGTTCTACAATGAAACATTTACAGTCAACAAGGCATATCATATGACATTGACTCATCGTCAGAACATCTTGGCAGAGACCTTACCTCGCCGCATATCCGTCCATTCTACACTGATAACAACATATGGGTTGAAATACAATGAATATAGCGGTGACTTTCAGCAGGTTGTAACTCTTGACGACCTGTTTTTACCATAAAAAACTTTGATGAAACCGATTTCATCAAAGTTACTGCATCTCATTGTTATTTAGGTAATTACAAAGGTTTTACCAACCGTTTTTGGCAATTAAACCTGCAACATATTTCGCTCATAATCAACACTTTACCGTATAAGCCTGCCGCCCCGGACATGCAGGCTTATATTGTATCTCCTTGAATACCAGTGTTTTACCCTGCTGCCTTTTCTGCCGTTCCACCTCGGAGGGATCAGTCGTTGGAGTTTCGGAGGGTTCAGTCACGTTTGCCCCTGAGGGCGTCGTAGCCGTGTGTACGGACTGTCGCGACCCATTTCTTCAGGGTCGAGAGGTTGACGTGGTGGGATTCGCACAGCTGCCTGAAGGATACTCCTTTGTCGAGATGTTCGGCTACTATCTGTCTTCTTGTCTCGTAGGTCGCCCGGATGCGTGACTTGCC
>JAZQEN010000100.1:0-15419 GCA_045539015.1 Candidatus Cryptobacteroides sp. | reverse complement strand
AAGCTGAGCGTTTTCCACCGGAGGAACAATCTCCATTTCCATATGCGGAATCTCCGAGCCTTCCTCATATTCAAGGACTATGGACACTGCCTCGTCCTTGCCATATGTAACCTTTGCAAATCCGAAGCGGCCGTCCTTTGTGGCATGGACCATCATGTCGCCGAGACCGGCGGTGAGAGCGGTCTTTCCCTGCGCATCGGTGAGCTTATATGCAACGCTGTTGAACTCAGAATAATTATATATCTTATAGTTGACTTTCGCACCCTCAACCGGAGCACCATCCCTATCCACAACAGTAACTTCAACCGACGCAGATTCAGGAGCATAATGCTCTATGACATTGATTTCCGTATAGTTCGGAGTTTCACGAACGATCTCTTCAGGTCCGTCATATCTTCCGAACACATTTGTGTGCATCAGCATTCCCCTGCTGGCAGGAGCATTGAACCAGCCGAGATTGAGCACAGGTTCAGGTTCGCAGGCGCCGAGGAAGTACCACTTGCCGTCTACCCATGCCTCTACCCATGCGTGGTTGCTGTCTGTGTGGGCCCATCTCGGAGTATATACCTGGCGGGCAGGGATTCCGACCGAACGGAGAGCCGCTACAAGGAGAGTAGACTCCTCGCCGCAGCGGCCGTACGCGGTCTTCACTGTAGCAAGCGGCGAGCTTGTTCGACGGTCTGAAGGCATATAGACAGCCTTCTCGTGGCACCAGTGGTTGACTTCCAGTACAGCATCATGCATGCTCATATTCTTGATTCTTGGAGCGAGTTCCTCATAGAATACATATCGTGCGGAATCAAGATTTTCGTTGTTGACACGTACAGGGAGAACAAAGTGCCTCAGTTCGCGCTCAGGAATGCTCTTGCCCCAAGGCATTTCTTCCAAGGCCTGAAGAGTAAGCCTATAATGGTCCAGATAGTACTCAGGAGCCTGGTTGACGATGTCTCCAAGAGGCATGTAGGCATACAGGAACTGGAGGGCTTCCTTTTCGTCCATGGACAGTCCCATCGCATCCAGATCTACTCCTGCCGCTTCCATTATATCGGCACGACCTGCGAAGTCTTCTGCAATCCTGTCACGGACCTGCCCGTCGGAAATGAAATGCTTGACATCTGTGCGTCCGCATGACATCAGGATCATGAGCGCAGAAATGAACAAAAGTGCTGTACGTTTCATAATATCATCGGTTATCTGTTATTCTTATGCGGATTATTTCTTTTGTGTCGGATGTGACTTTGTATCTGTCATCAATACGTACCGGTAAAACAGCCGACACATGCTGCTTTTCTGCATAGTCTCCGTTACAGTCAACTATTACCAGAGAGGATTCTTTCTCAAAGTGACTGTATTTAAGATCTGTAAAAAGATCGCTTAGTTTCTTCTTGCCCTTCATCCCTATAGGTATCAACCAGTCGCCATTGCGCCATACGCGGCATACGAAAGGGAACTTCAGTTTGGCGGCGTCAAGGATCAAAGTGTCTGCCGGCTGCTTCAGAGGCATGTCCGGCGTCCACGGAAGGGTTTCCACTACAATGCGTTGGCCGTTGATGTGGTAGGTGCCCGGGATGCGGACTGTGGTATAGATTTCTCGACTCGCTTCGCTCGCTCGAAATGACAATGGAGAGCTCTGTCGAAATGACAATGAGGGACTCTGTCGAAATGACAATGGAGAGCTCTGTCGAAATGACAATGAGGAACTCTGTCGAAATGGCTGAGGAGAGGTGGTTTGCACTGATGATGAAGAGGCCTTAGCATAGACCACCAGGGTATCTCGTTCCGTTCGGAGCACATAGCCGTCAGACTCGAAGCGTTTGCCGGAGATGGTCCTGTCCGATGTCAGAAGATTCTCCAGGGACTCCAGGACTGATGTGTTGAAGCCGTATGGTTCAAGGATATAGTATAATAGGTACCGCCATTGAGGGATTTCCAGGAGGCGGGGGATGGAGATAGAGATTTCTCCACTCGCTTCGCTCGGTCGAAAGGACAATTGGTCGCTCGCTCGAAATGACATCGGGGCCATAACCTCCTTCACATGTTCCTTGCACCATTCTTCTACAATGGAAGAGGCGTCAGACAGATAGGTCATCTCTCGATTGAGAGTGCGGACATATGAAGGATTCATGCGTGCAAAGAGCGGGAACACTTCGTGGCGGATGCTGTTGCGACGATACTCCACAGAAGAGTTGGTACTGTCTTCGCGGTATGGGACCTTCCAGGCGAAGGCATGGCCTTCGATCTGCTTGCGGGTGAAGGTCAGGAGGGGGCGGAGGATGTAGATTTCCCGACTCACTTCGCTCGCTCGAAATGACAGTGGAGAGACCGCTCTAAATGACACTGAAGAGATAGGCTTCATGCCGGTGAGGCCTTTGAGACCGGCTCCGCGGACCATGTTGAGGACCAATGTCTCAGCATTGTCATCTGCATGGTGAGCAACGACAACGGCTTCATAGCCATGCTCCTGGCACAATTCTCCGAACCACCTGTATCTCAGCTCTCTGGCCGCCATTTCTATGCTCATGCCATTCTCAGAAGCATATCCGATAGTATCAAAATCAACGCAATGCATACGCACGCCGTTCTCCTCGGCCCACTTCGTTACAAGGGCCTCGTCGCCGTCGCTTTCCTCCCCACGAAGGTGGAAGTTACAGTGCGCGATGGCAAAACTTTCTGCACCGAAGCAGCGGAGCCACAGATCAGCAAGACACATGGAGTCGATGCCTCCGCTGACTGCCAGGAGGTATAGATTTCTCGACTCGCTTCGCTCGCTCGAAATGACAGTGGGAGGCTCGCTCGGAATGATAGTGGGAGGCACGGGTGCAGAAAGCGTGCTACCCCCCTGGCCGCAGGGGAAGGGACCCACTAAGTGGGAGGGGGTCTTTCTGCACCCGTGCCTTCCACCGTCGTCCATAGAAACGGAGGCTGACCGTGAATCATCGATCAGCCCCCTCATTTCTTCTACGATATGCCTGAAGCGGTCAAGCATTATTTCTTGCTTGCAATGGTATAGGTAAATCCGAATGCAATAGACTCCTTGAACTGAACACGCTGCCTTCCGTTAGGATATTTATCTAGATCCTTGTCGTTCTTGATCATGATCTTATCATCATAGATCAGGTTAGTTGTCACAGTAAAAGAGAAATACTTTGCAAGTTTCCAGTCAATACGGTTATCCCAGTTGACACGAAGGTTCTGCGGCTTGTCGAGATAGTTCGAGAAGAGTACTACCTGAGTGCTGTATGAGAAGTTGTCATTGACATTGACCTTTGCATCAACCTTGAGCTGGGCACCGAATTCGAAGCGTGCCGATCTGAACTGATTTCCATCAGTCGGAACTCCTTCTGTCTTACCTTCATACTCTTTCTTCAGACCCATGCTGTAGCTTTCCCTGAGGGCAGCATCCTTCACGATCACATAACCTCCGGTGAGAGGGGCGAAGTTCACTGACAGCCACTTTGCAGGGGTCCAATCGATACCGAGCGCGAGATTTGTATACGCAGGAGCAAGGAAACCTGACTTAAGGACCCGGGCATCACGCCACGCCTGTCTGAGAGCGCTTCCTTCAAGGTCAAAACCGGCATCATCCTTCAGATTGTCAGGAGTCTTATAGTCGTATCCTGTAGTGAACTGAGACTTGAAGTCATAGTTGGCAGAGAAGTAGAAGTTCTTCATAGACTCTGTCTTGAATCCCCACTTGCTTTCGAGATAGATTCGGTCTGTGCTCTTCTGGAGGATAGGCTTTGAAGAAGCATAAAGGAATCCGTAATCCAGCTGGAGACGGTTGTTCCAGAACATCTCGTTCTTCTTGTAGTTTGCGTTTGCATCGATGAATGCTGCAAGAGAAACTGTATTGTCACCACCGGCTGCCCAATTGGTGAGACCGGTCTGTCCGACAGTAATATTGGTCTTCAAAGAATTTGTCCAATACTTAGGTTTCTCAACCTTCACCTCAGTTGCAGGTGCGGTTTCCATTGCCTTGGCTGCTTCTGCTGCAGCCTGCTGTGCGTCCTGTGCGTTTGCTGCCAGGGTGAGAAGGGCAGCGGATAATGTGATTATTACTTTTTTCATAATTTAATTGTATAGATCCCCGGTCAAGCCGGGGATGACGGTTTGTGAATCGGTCAAGCCGGGGATGACGTTCGGTTAGTAAGAAATTGCGAATAAAACTCTCTGGCTTGAAGGCTTGCCTGAGTAGATGCACTTGCCTTCCTCAACGCAAACTGCGCTGTCCACAGGGATGCAGCGGATGGTCGCCTTGGTCTCTTCCTTGATCTTCTCCTCTGTCTCAGGGGTTCCGTCCCAGTGGCAGAGAAGGAATCCACCTTTGGTGATCTCTTCCTTGAACTCTTCCCAGGTGTCCACCTTGCGGATGCTGTCGTCACGGAACTTGAGAGCCTTTGCGTAGATATTGTCCTGGATCTCATCAAGGAGCGCTGCAATCACGTCTGCAACACCTTCCTGAGGATATGAAGCCTTCTCACATGTGTCGCGGCGAGCAAGTTCCACTGTGCCGTTCTCCAGGTCACGTCCGCCCATTGCAAGACGAACCGGAACACCCTTGAGTTCCCACTCAGCGAACTTGAATCCCGGACGGAGAGTATCACGGCTGTCGATCTTCACGCTGATGCCCTTTGCAAGAAGTTCCTTCTTGAATGACTCCATCTTGTCGAGGATGGCGTTGTTTACAGCCTCATCCTTACCTGTGATAGGAACCATCACTACCTGGATAGGTGCGAGCTTCGGAGGAAGCACGAGACCGTTGTCATCTCCGTGAGCCATGATAAGCGCACCCATAAGACGGGTAGACACTCCCCATGATGTAGCCCACACATACTCCTGCTGGCCTTCCTTGTTGGTGAACATCACGTCGAATGCCTTTGCGAAGTTCTGTCCTAGGAAGTGCGACGTACCTGCCTGCAGGGCCTTTCCGTCCTGCATGAGGGCCTCGATTGTCATGGTATCAAGAGCACCTGCAAAACGCTCGTTAGGACTCTTGTGGCCAACGACTACAGGAACACCCATATAATTGCGTGCGAAGTCCGCATACACATTTACCATTCTCATTGTCTCTTCCTCAGCCTCCTGGCGGGTTGCGTGAGCTGTGTGCCCCTCCTGCCAGAGGAACTCGGCAGTACGGAGGAAAAGGCGGGTACGCATCTCCCAGCGAACGACGTTCGCCCACTGGTTGCAGAGAATCGGAAGATCTCTCCACGATGTAACCCAATTCTTGTATGTATTCCATATGATGGTCTCGGAAGTAGGTCTTACGATAAGTTCCTCCTCGAGTTTCGCAGCCGGATCTACAACGACTCCGGGACCGTCAGGATTTGCCATGAGACGGTGATGGGTCACCACAGCACACTCCTTTGCAAAACCCTCGACGTGCTCCGCCTCGCGACTGAGGAACGACTTAGGGATGAAAAGCGGAAAATATGCGTTCTGCACGCCTGTCTCCTTGAACATCTTGTCGAGCACATCCTGCATCTTCTCCCAGATTGCATATCCGTATGGCTTGATCACCATACATCCCCTGACTGCAGAACGCTCTGCAAGGTCAGCCTTTACTACGAGGTTGTCATACCACTGAGAGTAGTTGTCAGACCTCTTGGTTACTTCTTTTGCCATTGTATTTTGCTTTTTATCGTTTTTATCACTATAATTGTATTTGAATGCGCAAGTCTGTATGGGCCTTTCGCCCCGGTACAGTTATTGCTTATCCAAACAGGTTGCGAAGATACGAAATTATTATAAATAAAATAGGAGAAAAACTATGAAAAAGAGTTCATTGCTGATGATTGCTGCAGCCATACTGCTTTCATCCTGCGGAACATCCGTCCAATTAGGCTCATCTTCGAATGATGCACGCTTCCAGGACGGCATCTACAGCAGTACTCCTTCATTCAGATCCAGAGAGGAGAGAGTCGTTTCCCAGAACAAGACCGATGCTCTGGTAGAAGAAACAAAGGCTTCCCGCGTATATCTTTTCGGAGAGAAGAAGGACAGCGTGATCATCCCTCAAAACATGTCAGCCACAATAAAGTATGACAAAGCCATCGGTAGCACCGTGGTAACAGTCGGCGAGAATCCTTATGACTGGCAGAACAACATCAACCCTTGGACATATTACACTCCGTACAGCATAGGCAGTTCATGGTACTGGAGCAGACACTATGACCCATGGTATTACAACACATGGTCATACAGCCCGTGGAGATATGGAGGATGGTACGACCCATGGTACGGATACGCCGGCTGGTATGACCCATGGTACTACAGCCCATATGGATATTACGGATATTATGGACCATACTGGGGTCATCACCACCACTACTGCGGATGGTATGGAGGATGGGACCCGTATTGGGATCACCATTATCATGGACACCACCACGGAGGTATCATAATCCATGAAGACAGATGGCACGGCTCAAGAATAAGCACCGGCTCTGAAAGAATATTCACAAGCAGCAGTCCTGTGCGTTCCGGCGTTGCCACGACAAGCAGGGTCAGCCGCGCAGTACAGGCCGGAGGCGTAGACAGAAGCAGCACCGGTAGAGTCAGTACAACAACAGGAAGAACCGGAGCTACAAGGGTATCCGCCGCACCTGGACGCACAAGCAGCATCGGCAAAGGCACCGCCGCAACCGTCAGCAGACCAGCGACCACGGTCACCACACGCCCTGCCGTTTCCAGCGGAACGGTAAGCAACCACAGAAAGCCTGCAGTGAGGACCGGTTCATCTACAGTAAGGCCATCAGCAGGCACCAGCTCAGGCAGCAGGACGTCCGCTTATAGCAGCAGCTCATCATCAACTACGAGATCGTCCAGCTATAGCAGCGGAAGTTCAGGCAGCCGAAGCAGCTACGGAAGCAGTTCAAGCCGAAGCAGCTACAGCAGCGGAAGCTCGAGCAGAAGCAGCAGCTACAGCGGCGGTTCAAGCCGGAGCGGCGGAAGCTACAGCGGAGGCGGCAGCAGCAGAAGCGGAGGTTCATCGGGAGCCAGAAGATAAATATAAAACAGCAACACTATGAGAAAGATAGTCATAACCATATTGCTGGTGCTCATTGCAACAGCCAGTTACGCACAGACTGCATATGATGCATTCCTGTTCAGCGAGAACAACTATGAAGGAACGGCCAGGACCGTTGCCATGGGCAATGCCTTCACCGCTCTTGGAGGCGACGTCGGATCGGTAGGGATAAACCCTGCAGGTAGCGCAGTAGCCAAGTATTCACAGATAACACTGACACCGTCACTTACCTTCACTACAAATACGGCAAGCGGCGTCTCACCATATGCAGACGGCAGCCTGCCATATTTTCAGGGCACATATAAGAACACCGACACAAAGTTCTCGCTCCCGAATCTCGGACTCACCTTCAACTGGAATACAAACCGCACATCTGGGCTCAAGAACCTGACTTTCGGTTTTGTCATGAACTGCACAAACAGCTGGAATGAGAACGTTTATGCTGCCGGAACGAATGACCAGACCTCCTTCATGGGATCTCTGGCAGTCAGCGCCGAGAACAACGGATATCTTGGCAGCCAGCTCAATCTTGACAGTGCCTACGACATGTATAACTGGAAGGAAGTCGTCGGTTACCAGAGCGGTATGATTTCGACTTATGGCGGATACGACGACAGGTTTGTGGGAGCCAGCGAGCTGATATTCGACAACAACGGTCAATATGAAATCGCCATCGGAGGTCCTCTCGAACAGACCTACGGCCGTCAGGTAAAGGGAAGCAAATATGAATATCTCTTCAACGTAGGAGCAAACATATCCGACTTCATATATGTTGGAGTAAACCTGGGAGTTTCCGCAATGGACTATGGATACAGCGAGTACTTCAAGGAAATGTCTGTGGACCCGAGCGATTTCCAGATAGAGCTTGACAACGGAGAGGTAATGTATTTCGACCAGATGAAATACAGATACAACTACAATGTCGAGGCTTCAGGATGCTTTGCCAAGTTTGGTATCATCCTCACCCCTGGAGCAGGATTCCGTTTCGGTGCAGCTATCCAGACTCCTACAGCAACTACAATTCGCGAAGAGTGGCAGCATGCAGGAGAAACCGCATTCACAGACAGCAGATATGACGCATCGGCATCAAGCCCATACGGAGAAGACAAATACAAGTTCTCCCAGCCTTACCGCGCCAACTTCGGTGCAGCGTATACTATCGGCAGTTTTGCGGTGATCAGCGCAGACTATGAACTCTGCGACTACAGCAAGATGAAGTTCAAGAGAACCGGATTCACCGACGGAAGAGACTACTTTGAGGACCTCAACAATGACATCAAGACCATCTACGGAATGTCGCACATGCTCAGACTCGGAGCAGAACTGAAATTCGGAGGTCTTGCAGTCAGAGGCGGTTACGGTCTTACAACATCACCTGAAAAGGCAGATATTTTTGGAGAGCCTATAGATGTACCTGCCATCCAGAACGCATCATTCGGTCTCGGCTACGCCTCGAAGAAATCATTCTTTGCAGATCTGGCATGCCGCTACGCATTCGCGACAGACGAATACTTCATGCCATATGACGACTACCTCCTGGAGCAGGAAGTGTACGCGCCTCAGATCCTCAACAGGAAAGATGCCTGGAAGGTATTCCTGACTATCGGATGGAGGTTCTAAACGGTTTTTACAACCGCTTCAGATACAAGATACTGTCGGGACCTTCGTTGAAGAGAAGGTCCATGATGGAGAGATCAGGCTGAAAGCCGTATTTCTGGGAGAAGACCTGGAAATACGGCTTTTCCAGTTCCAGTTCATGAAGAATTGTATTGGGACGCTTGGGATGGATGATGTCACGAAGGTCGTCCACATCCGGATCCTTGATATAATCATCAGTCAGGCGAATATCGACACTAAGGCCAGTCTTCTCTATGAAGAACTTCAAAAGGGTCATATTCAGGTCAAACAGCCGCTCCGGGCGGCTCTCCAGAACAGCAAAGAGTCCGTCCTTGTAGTAATCAAAATAAGCGGACACTCCGTAGGCAGAAACAATAGCCTTTTCATGCTGCTGAACCCACGGGGTCTTATAGTCGATCTTTACCTCTGTTATCGGATTCTGATGAGTGCCTCCCTCGTGCAGAATAGGGAAAGAGAGGGTCTGAACCCCGTCTGCTGCATAAAAACGGCAGCGGTTTCGGTACGACTGCTTCTGAAAGTTCTCGCACGCCTCGATATAAACGACGGACGGAGTCAGTTCCAAAGAACTGCCACCGTCACGTCTATTGCTCAACCCTTCCATCTCCTGCGCCATTGCAGCAAAATAGGAAACGGGCGGAAAATATGCTGTTGAGAAAAGTTTAGGCACCTTAGTCTATATTTCCTTTGATGGTATCAGAGTTCGGGCCCTTGATTATGCCACGCTTGGAAGCTCTGATGAATTCCAGGATAGTATCCCTTTCCTCTGACTGAGGGAATCCTGACTCGATCTTGGAAAGTGCATCGGTTACATTCATGCCGCTGTTGTAGATCATGTCATACATATCCTTGATATTGCGGATCTGATCTGACGAGAATCCCCTTCTGCGAAGTCCGACGATATTTACGCCAGCATATGTGAGAGGATCACGGCCGCAGAGAACATAAGGAGGCACGTCTTTGTTGATCTTGCATGCTCCACCTACGAATGCATGCTTTCCTACTCTTGAGAACTGGTGAGCTACCGAACTTCCGCCGATTGTCGCCCAATCGTCCACATCAGTCTCACCTGCGATGCCGACATAACTTACAAGGATACAGTTGTTTCCTACCTTACAGTCATGAGCCACATGTGTATAGGACATCAGAAGCACGTTGTTTCCGATCTTTGTCACTCCCCTTCCGCTGGCCTTTGTTCCACGGTTGATGGTAGCGCACTCACGGATGTTCACATTGTCACCGATCTCCACATACGTGACCTCGCCGTCAAACTTAAGGTCCTGCGGTACTGCTCCGATGACTGCTCCCGGGAAGACACAGCAGTTCTTTCCCATCTTTACGTAATTGAAGATTGTCGAATGTGGGAGAATCTTTGAGCCCTCACCGATCTCTACATGCTCCTCGATGTATGCGTACGGTCCTACTTCAACGTTGTCTGCAAGTTTTGCATTCGGATGAACCGTAGCAAGTGGATGAATCTTTGCCATAATTTATAAGTTTACTCTAATTTGTCTAGCTGCCGCGGTATTGATGCCATGACCAGACTTTTCTGCAGTAACCTTGGCTTTCAGGAAGCCACCTGCAAGTCTGAGATCACCGATGAGGTCAAGCAGCTTATGTCTTGAGCACTCATTCGGGAAACGGAGCACAAGGTTGCTCAGGTATCCGTCTTCTCTTACCTCCAGAGCAGGAACATTGAAAAGTTTGCTCATGTTTTCAACCTGCTCTGCAGTGACAGGATGTTCAACGATAACGATAGCGTTATCGACATCACCACCCTTTACGAGACCGTTCTTGAAAAGGAATTCGATCTCATGGAAGAAGACGAAGGTCCTGCAGACACCTATTTCTTCCGCGTAAACAACCGACGGGTTCCACTGTGCGTGCTGAACGCCAAGAACCCTTGAATTAAAGTCCACCATTATGTCGTATGAGAAGTCATCAGCCGGCTCGATGCGTACCAATGAGCCCTTCTCATCGTTTCTTACTTCTATAGCCTCCTTGATTTCGATGTATCTGCGTGGAGCATCCTGCTGCTGGAAGCCGTCAGCCCACATTGCATCGATATAAGGCTTTGCACTGCCGTCAAGAATCGGCACTTCTATATTATCAATCTCGATATATGCATTATCCACGCCCATACCGGTAAGAGCAGAAAGCACATGCTCTATGGTAGATACGGAAGCCTCTCCCTTTGAGATCGTGGTACTGCGTGCAGTATTTGATACATTCTCCGCCAAAGCCTCAATTTCAGGCTTTCCTTCCATATCCACCCTGCGGAACACGATACCAGTGTCTACAGGTGCCGGAGTTATCACCATCCTGGCGGTCCTTCCGGTATGGAGACCCTTCCCTTCAAACGAATAGTTCTTTCTGACAGTATACTGCAATTGCATTCAGTTATCTATTTAAGTTTATCATAAAAAGCCCGCAAATATAGATATTATTTTTCAATATTCCTATTTGCCGTTTTTCTTGAAGACCGCATAGCTGCGCATGAAGTTCATATAAGGAATTGCTGGCGATCCCATCAGACTCTGACCTTCGGTCTTGACGCTGCCGAGAATTCCGGCCTGACCTGCAACAGAAGTGTTGTCAGCCACAGTGATATGGCCCACGATTCCTGCCTGACCGCCGATGATGCAATGTCTTCCTACCTTTGCAGAACCTGCCACAGCTCCCTGAGCAGCCATAACGGTGTGAGGTCCGATCTCTACATTGTGTCCTATCTGACACATGTTATCGAGTTTAGTGCCCTTCTTTACGATGGTAGAACCCATCTGGGACTTATCCACGCATGCTCCGGCACCGATCTCCACATCATCCTCGATGATGACGTTTCCGGTATGCTCGATCTTTTTCCAGGTACCGTCTTCAAGCGGCGCAAAGCCGAATCCGTCTGCACCGATGACGGCATTTGCATGGATTATCACATTATCTCCGATCTGCATTCCAGGATAGATGCGGACTCCGGGATAGATGATGCAATGAGAGCCTATCTTCACGTCGTCACCTATGTACACATGCTCATATATCTTTGTGTAGTCTCCGATCTGTGCGTGCGCTCCGACATAGGCAAAATCTCCGATATAGACCTTCTTTCCGATCTTCGAGCTCCAGCGTACACGGCTGCGGCAGCCGCGGTATCTCTTGTATGACCTTTTCTTCGCGGTCACATAATCCAGAAGAGAGGCAACGGCAGAATATGCATCATCCACCCTTACCATAGTCGCGCCAACCGGCTCCTTCGGCTCGAAGGTCCTGTTTACGATAATGATATCGGCCTTGCATTTATAGACGTACTGTTCATATTTGGGATTGGCGAAAAAGCATATGGCTCCGGGCTTTCCGCTTTCGATCCGGGCAAAGGTCGTGACGGTGGCTTCAGGGTTTCCATCTACAGTTCCGCCAAGGATCTCTGCGATCTCTTTTGCTTTGAATTCCATGATTTTGCAGGTTCGGGTTCAAGTATTTTTGTTTATTCTGATTTTATTCTTACATTTGCAACGTGAGAATGATCCAGGGGGCAGACAGCCCCCTTATTTTGTGCATTAACACGAAGCCAAAAATGAACGTATCAGAAATATTAGATGCAATAGGAGGCGAAATCGTTGCACGAGGTTGCTTCCTTGTTGACATAACAGTCAGCAAAGATAATGATATTGTTTTGACTATCGAGTCAGAAGAGGGAAAAATCGAACTCGAAGACTGCGTTTCCCTCAGCAGATACTTTGAAACAAAGTTTGACAGGGAGGTGGAGGACTACTCTCTTACCGTCAGTTCGGCAGGTCTGGACCAGCCTTTCAAGGTGCTCAAGCAGTTTACAAGGGCCATCGGCTCCAAGGTTGAAGTCCAGTTCAAGGGCGGAAAGAAGATGGTGGCCCTGCTGACTGCGGCTGATGAGGAAGGCATCACCTTGAAATACTCCGTGAAGGAAGCTGTCGAGGGAAAGAAAAAGAAGGAGCTTGTGGAGCATGAGGACCGTTTCACCATGGATCTGGTGAATTCGGTGAGACCGTATATTGAATTTTAATTTTATAAACGATATGGAAAAGATAGAACTTAAAGACGCTTTTGCTGAGTTCAAGAATCAGAAGAACATCGACAGGCCTACAATGATGGGTGTGCTCGAGGATGTGTTCAGAACTCAGATCACAAAGACTTACGGATCTGCAGACAACTTTGACATCATCATCAACATCGACAAGGGAGACTGCGAGATCTACTGGAACCGGGAAGTTGTTGAAGAGGTAGAGGATCCTAACACTCAGATCGCCCTCAATGACGAAGCTCTCGATGATGACTACGAAATCGGAGAGACATTCGCAAAGAAGATCGAGCTCAAGGACTTCGGACGCCGCGGTATCCTTAACATCCGTCAGAACCTCCAGGGCCGCATCATGGACATCGAGAAAGCCAACCTTTATAATAAATATGTAGATAAGATCGGAGAACTCTTCACCGGTGAGATCTACCAGACATGGTCCAAGGAGGCTCTTATCCTTGACGAGGACGGAAACGAGCTCAGACTGCCTAAGTCAGAGCAGATTCCTGGCGAGCACTTCAAGAAGAACGACACCGTGAAGGCCATCATCAAGAGCGTGGAGATGAAGAACAACACCACTCCTCACATCGTTCTTTCTCGTACATCTCCTGAGTTCCTCGAGAAGCTCTTCGAGCAGGAGGTTCCTGAGATTTACGACGGTCTCATCACAATCAAGAAGGTCGTACGTGTACCGGGAGAACGCGCCAAGGTTGCTGTCGAGTCTTACGATGAAAGAATCGATCCTATCGGAGCATGTATCGGTGTCAAGGGTTCACGTATCATCGGTATCGTCCGCGAGCTCCGCAACGAGAACATCGATGTACTCCAGTGGACAAGCAACACCCAGCTTCTCATCCAGAGAGCTCTCAACCCTGCAAAGATATCTTCTATCGTACTCGGCGGAGAGGATGAGAAGATCAAGGTATACATGCTTCCTGACGAGGTCAAGAAGGGTATCGGTAAGGGCGGATGCAACATCAGACTTGCAGGCATGCTCGTAGGTAAGGAGATCGAGGTCTGGAGAGAGGCTCCAAAGAACGACGAGATCGACGATGAGGAAGACGTACTCCTCAGCGAGTTCGATGACGTCATCGACATATGGATCATCGAGAAGCTGCAGAGCATCGGCTGCGATACAGCCAAGAGCGTTCTTGCACTCTCTCCTGCTGACATAGCTAAGAGAGCTGACCTCGAGGATGAGACAGTAGAGGAAATCATGGATATCCTCCGCGCAGAATTTGAAGACGAATAATAAACAAAGGGGGTAATATATGGCAGAAATCAGATTAAGTAAACTTACAAAGCAATTCAGTATCGGACTTGCCAGACTCGTTGACTTCCTCAACGAGAAGGGAGCTGATGTAGAGATGAATCCGAATGCAAAGATCTCGGATGAGTATCTGCCGGCTATCGAGGCAAAGTTCGGTGAAGACCAGAAACTTAAGGCCGACTCTGAAAAGGTGACCATCAAGCTCAAGGAGATCATAGAAATGGGCTCCAAGAAGAAGACCGCACCGGAGGAGGAGGAGGTCCCTGAAAAAGAGGTCGTCATCAAGAGCAATGCCTTGAATACGGAAACACCTAAGGTACAGCCGCAGAAAGAGGCAGAGCCTCAGGTGGTGAAGGAAGAAGTGAAGGAGGAAAGCGGCATCAAGGTCATTGACAAGATAGATCTTTCAAAGTTCGAGAAGAAGACAGTCAAGGAGGAAAATCCTGAGTCTGAAGTGGCAGTCGAGACCGCCCCAACCCCAGCGGAAGAGCCTGTTCAGACTCCAGTGGCAGAAACTCCTGAGGTCAGGATCGGGACTCCTGAGACCAAGGCAGAAGTTATCGAAGAGGTCAAGGCAGAGGAAACAGTCAGGACCGAGCCTCGCGAGGTCAAGATCCAGGTTGAGAAGCTTGCAGGACCTAAGGTAGTCGACAAGATCGACCTGTCACAGTTCGACAAGAAGAAGAAAAAGAAGAAGAGAGAAAGGATTGAGAAGGGTGGCAGTCAGAAGGTCGACGTGACCAAGGTAGAGGCCGACAACAAGGTCAAGAAGGACAAGAACAACAAGCCGGGAGTCAATGCTCAGCAGCAGAACCAGGGCAAGAAGGACAAGAAGAGCCGTCGCGACCGCGGAGGCGACAAGTTCAAGCCTATGACTGAGGCCGAGCAGGAAGAGATGCAGAAGGAGATCCAGAAGCAGATCAAGGAGACCTATGCGAGAATGAACGAGGGCAAGAAGCAGAACTTCGGAGCAAAGCACAGAAAGGAGAAGAGAGAGGCAGCCTCACAGAGGATGATGGAGGAGATGGAGATGCAGCAGCTCGAGCAGAAGGTCCTCAAGGTTACCGAGTTTGTGACTGTGAACGACCTTGCTACCCTGATGAACAACACTCCTGTGACCAAGGTCATCGGAGCCTGCATGAGCCTCGGTATGATGGTATCCATCAACCAGCGTCTCGACGCAGAGACTCTCGTGCTGGTGGCAGAGGAATTCGGATATGAGGTAGAATTCGTGACAGCGAACCTTACAGACGCTATCGCACAGGGAGAGGCGGAGGACACAGATGAAGATCTCCTCCCACGTCCACCGGTGATCACCGTGATGGGTCACGTTGACCACGGTAAGACTTCCCTCCTCGACCACATCCGTAACGCTAACGTGATTGCCGGTGAGGCCGGAGGAAGTCGGATCGTAGCCATGTCGTTCTGTGAGCCAAGGA
>JAZQEN010000099.1:0-17867 GCA_045539015.1 Candidatus Cryptobacteroides sp. | reverse complement strand
CCACGGTTTTTCAACCGTCACTCCCTGCTCAACGCCAGATACAGAGACATCCTTTCGAGGGTGTCTCTTTTTCGTCTGTCACTATGCTGGCCACAAAAACGACTTGTTTTGTGGCCGACTGCTCAAAAATCGAGGTGCCGGCCACATTTAAGCCCCTTTTTTTACATATCCTTTGACGTCATTGCGAGAAGCGAAGCGACGTGGCAATCTTCTTTCCGGCCATTCATCCAACCATCCGTCCGACCGTCCATCATCAAAATGCCGAAAAAACTGTCGGACGGTCCCGAAAACGGCCTCAAATGCCCCCAAACAGACCCCGTCCATCATAAAAACATCCATTTTTCTGCCGGACGCTTACATAATCATATAATATTCCAATATTTCTGCGAGATTAATATTCTGTGTCATGCAAATTTATCAACGAGGCAGTCGGGTCCAAGTATATTATTGCTATCTTTGACCCGTTATTTAAAAATACGAATAAATGAAACGAATATTGAGTCTGGCAGCAGGACTGCTGATATTCTGTACGACCTCGCATGCCTTCAGACAGGAGGCTGTTAATGTCAGGAGCGAAAAGATGGACAAGGATGTTCCGGTAACTGTGATTACTCCTGACGGGTATGGGGAGAAAGAGGCGTATCCGGTGATATATCTCCTTCATGGTTACAGTGACAACTATACATCATGGTCCAAGGACGGAGTTGTAGGAGGACTTTCCGATCAGTATGGAATCATCTTCGTCATGCCTGACGGAGGATATGACAGCTGGTATTTTGATAGCGTGATCACACCTGAATATCAATATGAGACCTTCGTTTCATCGGAACTCGTCAGTTATGTCGACGGCCACTACAAGACCATCGCAGACAGGAAAGGTAGAGCCATAGCGGGACTTTCAATGGGTGGCCACGGAGCATTGTTCCTTGGTATAAGGCATCAGGATGTATATGGTTCCATGGGCTCTTTGTCCGGAGGTGTGGATATCAGACCTTTCCCTACAAGATGGAATATCGCCAAGAGACTCGGCTCAATGGAAGAGTATCCGCAGAACTGGGAAGATAACACGGTCATAAACCTGACTCATCTGCTGGAGCCAGGTGCCATGAATATCATCATAGATTGCGGAACTGAAGACTTCTTCTTCGAGGTGAACTGCTCATTGCATGAGAAACTGCTTGATGCGAAGATTCCTCATGAGTTCTATACAAGACCAGGCAAGCACAACTGGAAGTATTGGCTGAATGCCATAAAATATCAGGTGCTATATTTCAATGACTGTTTCTCTAGAGAGTAAGCAGATTAAAACAGCAGCTTGAACACCTCGGTGATGTAGTCCCTGCAGTTCATCCAGGTGTGGCCGCCGCCGGGGTACATGGTAGTATGCCTGATGCCCCTGTCCTTGAAGTTGCGTTCAAGCTCAAGTGATGACTCATAGAGGAAGTCGGACGTGCCGCAGCTGAGCCAGAGGAGCTTGAGGTTATGGTTGAGGACCGATGCGTCGGCATATGTGCCGTTGACGAAATTCGCTGAGATCTCAGGTCCGAAGACTGCCGGAGCGAATGCACAGACGTAATGGAATGCATCAGGATTGCCCAGGCCGCAGGCCAGCGTCTGTCTGCCTCCGAGCGAGAATCCTGCAATCGCTCTGCTGTCGGCATCCGTCCTGACATTGTAGTTCGCCTCTATGAACGGAATGACGGATTCCATGAATTC
This sequence comes from Candidatus Cryptobacteroides sp., assembly GCA_045539015.1. GTDB lineage: Bacteria > Bacteroidota > Bacteroidia > Bacteroidales > UBA932 > Cryptobacteroides. Next base: position 16,151 of record JAZQEN010000099.1, on the reverse strand, counting down.
CTTTGTGGTAAGCTCTGTGTCCAGAGGATTGTACACGACAGTCCGGTCTCTGCGCATCATCTCAGGGTAAGGGTTGGCGTACGGCATCACCACGATCATCTTCTCTGCAAGTCCGGCTGCGATGAGGTTGTCGAGGATGTTGTTGACCTTTCCTACCTTGAACCAAGTCTCCTGCGTGTCGGTCATGCCATGGATCAGATACAGTACCGGGTATTTCTCACTGCCTGCTGGATTGTATCCCGCTGGGGTATAGATGCATACAGGCCTGTCGAAACCGACGGCATCGGAAGTGTAATATGTGTATGTCATCTTTCCATGCGGCACGTTCTGAAGGTCCTGCCAGTCAGGCTGAGGTCCCTTTATGTCCGCCAGGCTGGCCTTGTATCCTTCGTTAGGGAAGATGTGCATGTTCTCAGGGTCAGCTATCTTTGTCCCGTCCACTATGAATGAATACGGATATATGTCAGGGACTACATCTGTAAGGGTGACTGACCATATGCCCTGGTCATCCTTTGTCATTTCCCTTGTCCCTTCTATCATCTGTCCTTCCAATTCCACTTTTCCGGCTTCCGGAGCGCGCAGACGGAATGTCACGCTTCCGTCCTCGCCGTAATCCGGCGAGATCAATTTCGGAGGGAACAGCTTTGCCATCTTCTCCGGCGTAAGCTGCTGCAGCCCAGGCATAGGGGCTGCAGCAGGCCTGGCCTCCGCTTCCGCTGCAGCTTTCATCGCCTTCGCCGAAGCCTCTTTGTCGAAGAGCAGCGGGAAGGTCTGGCTAAGGAAGTGGCGTGCGTTCATCCATGTGTGACCAAGCTTGTCAGATGTATAGTAAGCTATATGGTCGATGCCTTTTCTTTCCAGGAAATCCGTATATTCTCTTGCGTTGCCATATAGGAAATCGTCCGTGCCTACTCCGAGCCAAAGCAGGTTGATCTTCCTGTTTGTCTTGCGTGCCTGGTCATACACCTTAGGGAAATCCATGCTGGTGAACGAACTGTACGAGCATAGATAAGAGAACTTGTCGAGATTGTTCAGCCCGGCTGTAAGTGCCTGGTTTCCACCGCGTGAAAAGCCGCCGATCGCCCTGCTGTCCCTGTCGTTCATGGTCCTGTAATTGGACTCCACATATGGCATGAGATCGCCAAGAAGATCCCGGATGAACGGATCGCCTTCGCTGAAGTCGAGCGTGCCTGCAGGGTCATATCCGGCAGGATTGCCGTATGGCAGCACTATGATCATCTCCTTTGCCTTGCCCTCTGCAATGAGGTTGTCAAGGATCAGGTTCATTCTTCCCACCTTGAAATATACCTCCTCGGTGTCGGTGGTGCCGCTTATAAGGTAGAAGACAGGGTATTCCCTGCCTGGCTCCTTGTCATATGTCGGAGGAGTGTATACTATCGCGTTGCCGAAGGCCCCAAGAGTCCCGGACCAGTAGTTGACATAGTCCACCTTCCCGTGAGGGACCGACCTGAGCTCATGGTCAAGCGGATGCTTGCCCCTGATGTCCACAAGTGAATTCTTGAAACCCTCATTAGGGAACCACTCTGCGCACTGAGGATCCATCACTCCGACTCCGTCCACTTCGAAGCAGTATGGATATATGTCGGGGGGCACTGGTCCTAGCGTGATGCTCCAGATGCCGCTGCTGTCCTTCACCATATCTGCCTTGGGGGCAAACTGGGCGCTGATCCTTACGTTTTCAGCTTCCGGGGCCAGATGGTTGAATGTGACTGTGTTGTCATCGTGAACGACAGGGGATACTACCGGGGTGAAATTCTGAGCATAAGAGCTGATGCTCATTAATGCCATGACGCCGGCTGTGGCTGCGGATTTCAGGAATGCTTTCATCATATTTCAGTTTAGCAGTCCCAAATCTAACAATAAATCAGTATATTTGAAAAGTTAATTGTTATAAGGAGTTTCGCTTTACGAAAGTTCCTTCAATTAATCAACAAATTTTAACTTGCGAAACTTGAGCTATTATGTTGAAGATAGGTGACAGAATGCCTGATTTCGAAGTTGTGGATCAGGATGGCAACAAGGTCTCGTCAAAGGACCTCATAGGCAAAAGGACAATCGTATATTTCTATCCGAAAGACAATACAAGCGGATGCACAGCTGAGGCTTGCAATCTGCGTGACAATTATGATGCGTTGACGGCTCAGGGCTATAATGTCATAGGAGTGAGCAAGGACAGCGCGGCGTCGCACAGGAAGTTCGCCGACAAGTATGAACTGCCGTTCACCCTTCTGTCGGATACGTCCACTCAGATGCTTAAGGCTTTCGGAGCATGGGGCGAGGAGAAGATGTATGGAAAGACTGTCATGGGCACCATCAGAAGGACATTCATCTTCGATGCGGACAGCATCCTTGAAAGGATAATAGAGAAAGTGGACACGAAGAACCACGCATCACAGATCCTGCAGTAGGGGATGATAAGAAAGGCGACATATGATGATGTGCCGGCGCTTATGGAGATTTTCCGGAAGGCGCGGGGCATCATGCGTGAGAGCGGAAACCTGCATCAGTGGAATGACGGGTATCCGTCGGAAGATGTCGTCAGAAAGGACATCAGTGCGGGTCATTGCTTCGTGCTGACCGCAGGTGGAAGGAACTTCGATGCCGGCCCTGAAGCTGGGGAAGAAATACTGGCCACTATGGCGTTCATTCCGGGACCTGATCCGACATATGCGGAAATATATGATGGCAGCTGGCAGAGCGACAATCCCTATCATGTCATCCATAGGATAGCTGTCGCTGAGCCCGGTCATAATGCCGCCAAAGCATTGCTGGACTGGGGATTTGAACGTACAAAGTCCATACGCATCGACACGCACAAGGACAATGTGATAATGCATCATGTATTGTCAAAATACGGATTCACCCATTGCGGAAGGATACTTCTGGCCAACGGGGATCCGCGTGAGGCATATCAGAAAGATATTTGAAACCAATAACCAATACTGAATTATGAAACGACTTCTGACTTTTGCAGTTGTGCTGGCAGCATTCATCTGCCCGCAGAACCTCAATGCCACAAAACTTATCGGTGTCAGGACAATCGACAAGGATTATATCATGGTCCATTTCCGTGACGGAGAAGTGAGATACCGTGATGATGCCACAGGCCCAAGCGCATATCTCGGGCATACCTTTGTCGAAGGCGATGACACTCTTTTTGTCTTTGGACAGAGGCTTGACCCGGAAGTGGCTGCAAAAGCCGCAAACTGGACTATTTCATCAAAGGACGACAGATCGTTCGGCATGCAGACAGCGGTTGCTGCATGGAGAAAGTCCAAGCCGATGAATACGGACAACACCCTTACTTCCGAACTCGACCACTGGATCTTCCTCCAGCTTCCTAAGTCCATGAAACAGGGTGCCACATACACTGTGAGTATTCCTGCTGGCCTTGGCGCAGATGAGACTGAGGCAGAAGTGACCTTTGACATATGGTCGTCAGTATCTGAAGCTGTCCATGTAAATATAATAGGTTATTATCCTGAAGAAGAGACCAAGGCGGCAGACCTGTATCTGTGGCTGGGCGACGGCGGCCAGAGAGACTATACATCTTTCGAGGGTAAGAAGGTGTGGCTGTACAACACCAGGACCGGCAGGAAGCAGAAGGTCGGAAATGTGGCATTCTGGATGAGTGCTTCAGAGCATGAGAATGAAGCGGGCAAGAAGAATATGACAGGTTCGGATGTATGGAACATTGATTTCAAGGCTGCAGAGCCGGGACGTTACCGTCTTGTAGTGGAAGATGTGGGCTGCAGCATGGACTTTGACATCAGCAATGAAGTCTATTTCCAGCCATACCATTATTCGCTGAGAGGCTACTACTACATGCGTCTCGGCGAGCCGATAGATCCCCGAATCACTCCTGTTCCGCGTCAGCCGCAGTTCATCCCTGGAGAGAACCCGAAGGGATTTGTGGTATACAAGACCGATATGCATCCTTGGCACCCGGACTGGAGAAAACTCAGGGGTGACGTCTGGGATGAGCCTCATTTCAAGCGCCCGGAGCAGTCTGAATTCTGGAAACACAGGCTTCCAGGGAATCCGGTAAATGAAATCGTACGCGGAGGACATTCCGACGCGATGGACTGGGACCGTCATCTGGCCCATGTCAGCAACATATATGATCTTCTCCTTCCGTATATCCTTACAGGCGGACGTCTTTCTGAGGATAACCTCAGCATCAGGGAAAGCGGAAACGGTATACCTGACCTTCTGGATGAGGCCCGCAACGAAGTGGATTTCTTCCTTAGCATCAGGGATGGGGACGCATATTCGCAGGGTGTGACTAACCCTTCATCCGACTGGACGGTGATGTTTCAGGCCGGTTGCACTACGATGGCGGCTTGGGCCAATTCGGCAAACTGTGCAATGCTCGCCGAAGCCTTCAGGATTCATGGTGACAAGGAGCTTTGTGAGTATTATACGTCAGAGGCCATCAAGGCCTTCCGCTTTGCTGAAAAGCAGGAGGTGAGCCAGCTTGACGATTGGCAGAACATCGGCACTTCAAGCATGCGCGGATGCGATTTCAAGCAGATGGCGGCTGCATTCATATATAACCTGACAGGTGACAGACAGTGGGAGGACATCATGGTCGAGGAAAGCGTGGTCAAGGATGGCGTCGCTCCTCTTTTTTCGAAAGAACGCCGCAACAACTACTACCAGATATGGGGCGCCGCAGCGTACCTTGCCTGTCCTCAGGAAAGACATTATCCTGAATATTATGACAATCTTGTAAATAGCGTGAACAAGCAGGCTGACGAGAACAATGTATGCCATATGTCGACCCGACCTTCGCGCAGGACTGCCAACGACCCTCGCTGGCAGACTTCAGAAAATCTTCAGATGGTCATGCTGGCTCATTATATCGCTGATTCTGAGGCAAGACGTTTGCTTCTTGAGCAGGCGATGTATATGGATGCCGGATGGTGTCTCGGCAGAAATCCTTCCAACACTGTGGAGATGACCGGACTGGGCGAACGTCATATAATCGACTGCTATACGACAGGACGCAATGACGGAGTCCCTGGTTCGCATCCGGGACAGACACCGTTCAACGGCACTGAAACATGGTCTCCGGGAAATGGCGGTGATGCAAGAATCATCCTTGGCCGATGCTACCCTGACTGGTATACTGCCGGATGGCCTCACCAGGAATCATTCTTCAACATCCGCTACATGTGGGTAAACGGAGAGTTCACCCCTCGCGAGACAATGCGTGGTAAGATGGCCCTCCTTGCCTATCTGTATGGTATAAGGAAATAGCGTGAATGCTATTTCTTTTTCCCGAACCATGTGGCCCAGCACCAGAGCTGCTCGAACGGACCTCTCTTGTGATGTTTCATCCACCATGTGCAGAAGATGAACTGTAGTGCGATGCATCCTACTCCCATCATCCAGCTGGCAGCGTGACCGCAGTCATTCCATAGACCGAATCCCCAGTTATAGAAGATGATTGCTCCGATGATTGACTGTCCCAGATAGTTGGTCAGGCTCATCTTTCCGTATGGAGCTATCTTGATAAGCCATTTTTGGGCCTCTGTCCTATAATATAATAGTGTGGTGCCTGCAACAATGAAGAGCATCATCGCAACGTTTTTCCACATGTTGAGGGCAACTGTCAGACTCTTGGATACACATGGGATGTCTATAGCCTCGGGAAGATATTGATACATCGGATATAATATGGTGAATGCGATTGTAGAACCGAAGAGCACCTTCTGCCATATCTGTACGTTGTTTCCTTCGTCGTAGAACATACGTCTTCTTCCGAGCATGATTCCGAAAAGGAAGAAGAGGATTGTCTGTGTCATGCGCCCGTTTTCTATTGCCCAAAGGATATTGGCTGGAAGGCCATATTGTATACCGGCACCTGCTACTTCCAGGATTGTTCCATCTGACTGGAATGGGATTATGGCATCAAAACATGCACTGCTTCCTAGATCCATTACAGGAGTGGCCGGGTTGATCAGTCCCATAATCAGATATACCAGTTCCACAGGCTGCATCAACAGGAGTATTATGACCGCTATGATTACCTTGTTGCTTGCCCTTATGAATGGTATGACCAGAAGCCCGCAGAAGCCGTAGATGAACAGTATGTCTCCATTGTAGAAAAGCAGGTCAAACAGTCCCAGGAGCATCAGCAGGACCATTCTCCATGCAAATCTTGGTCGGAAGTCTATGCCTTTTTGAGCCTGATTGTCGTGCTGGATGAAGAAGCTAAGTCCGAACAACAATGCAAAGATCGCATACATCTTTCCTGCAAGGAAGAAGAATGTGCCGTCAAAAAATGATTGGTTCACAGCTGACCAGAATTGGTTCTTTGGCTCCGGAAACAGCCAGAAGTTCATGTGTTCGATGAAGTGGATCAGGATGATGCCGGCGATGGCTATGCCTCTCAGAATGTCAGCTACGTCGATTCTGGTGTTCGGCTTCAAGGATGGAGCATAAGTGTATTTCATGTGTAAGTTCAGGTATAGATGGTTTCGAAAAGAGCTTCAAACAATGGTTTGCATCTGCCGGGGAAGATGATGTGGTGGTTGCCTATCGGATGTTTCAAGAAATATTCTGTGCATATTTCCTTTTCGTCCAAGCGAAGGACTGCCTGAGTGCGGCACAGGTCCTTTTCTGAAGGGCTTTTCATCAGTTCGGCCTCGCAGCAGAAGGTGCGTGAGAGGTCCCCTGAAGCCTTGAAGATGGTGACGCCTCCGGTCGGAATGTCTCCACAGACGGCTATGCCTATGCCGGATTCAAAATGTGTGTTGAAGCCGTATCTCTGTACCATGTCAAGAGGAATCGTGCAGTGGGCAAAGAGAATTTCACCCTTCTCGGGGTCTATGCGCGACGGGTTGGACTGGAATCCGCAGGAGCCTGTAAGTGCGTTTCCGACCGTCATTGAAAGCAGTGCAGGTACATCTCCTTCACATCCTGCAGGGATGCCCTCTGCATTAAGCATTGCCAGGGCAAGGCATCCGGTATTTCCTAGCGTGTCAAGCAAGTCAAAGCATCTGAGTGTGAATCCCGAAAGGTTATGTCTGTTGATGATTTTTCTGAGAGCGACATAGATGCGGAAAGCTCCATCCGCGTATTTGTTCAGTGCAGCCGGTGCGGTTTGCTCAAACTCTTCTGCTACCTTCCTGCCGGTAGAGTCGAGTTCGTCTATGCTTGAATTTCCGAATTCTGAAATCAGTTCGCTGATAGGTACATTGACCAGTTCAATCCCGAGTTTCTCGGCTACTGTATGGCTGTCAACTGTGCTGGAGATCAGCCAGTCGGAAGGCTCTCCGATGACCCCAAGGCGGGAGCCTGAAAGTTTCTTCAATGCGGCAGAAACCTTGCACAAGATGCTGATTCTTCCGGCAATGTATTCTATGCTGCCGTGGATGATCTCACCTGTGCGCCTCTGCATGTTGAGGTAAGAAAGTATCTCCATGGATGCGGCCAGGGAGTTGCTCTTGCCTGATGTGAGGATGCGGACAGGTCCTTCGATCTTTGGAAATACCTCCTTGAACAGTCCTTCCGTACCTCCTGTGCGGACGTAAATGAGGTCAAGATCGTGGCTGCCGTAGTCTGCAAAGTCTGATCCTCGGAAGTCAAATGTGATGCCTGCAGCTTTTTCGATCTCGGAAACGAAAAGTGCAGAAGCTGTGTTTACGGTCGCTTCGTCGTGAAGAGGGGATGTCAAGGTGTAAAGTCCTATGGTCATATTCCGGTTCATTAATTATCTCTGAACCGTAAAATTAGCAAATTGTAACTGAAAATTGTATATTTGGGAAATACAAAATAATTGTCATGCTGAAAACCGGTGATAAGATGCCTGATTTCGAGGTTGTGGATCAGGATGGAAACAAGGTCTCCTCAAGTGACCTCAGCAGAAGGACGCAGGATGATCGAAGCGGCGAGGGAGAGCGGATAACTCACTTCAGACCTCCCTTACAGTCCTGTAAATCATCGATGAATTACTAATAAAGGCATGACCTGGTCATGCCTTTATGGTTATTTCGTCTTTACGAACCTATACGCTGCTATTCCTGAACACAGCGGACAGAACATGCAGTAATACGACTGCCATAAGATTCAAAGACAGTACTAGTTCCCGTATTTCGGCAAATTATATAGTACGAGCTTCCGGTAATCCACTGGCTGTCACTATATGCCTCAGAAGACCAGTAGTATCCTCTTACTTCTCTTTCCGAGCAAATCGCTCCCGAGATAGTGTTTTCGATGCCTTCATGACGTCCTCCTTCCGACAAGAAAATCTGATTGACATCTTCAGAATAAGCAGTCGAGCCACTAACCCAGTATCCGGACAGACCGTTGTATGTTGTCATAGATGACTTGTTGGCAATCAATGAAGTAAGTTCTGCTCTTGTAGGAACGCGCCATCCTGCAGGACATGGATCATAGCTTGTCTTTACTGGTGCAGCCTCTGTGCCGCTGTTCCATATCGTTTTGTTATTAGTATTCAACCAGTTGTTTGTACTAGCGGAGTTGTCCGATTGCTTTGCTAGCTGGAAGTAGGTGTTTGCATACTCTTCTGACTGGCCGTCGCTCAATGTGAACGGACCATTTGCAGTAGAATAAGTTACCGCATCTGAATAAGTTCCATCAGAATATCCCTGGCCATATTTTCTACCCCACTGATAAAGTTTGCCGTATTTGAAGTTTGTAGGATGATAGCCGCAGTTGACTGGAGCCCAGATGGTTCCGTCGATCTCGATTCCATGACCAAGGTTGTTTCCGTACTCATCGACATAATCGCATTTCTCCGGCAAATCAATCGCAGGCATTACGAGAAGGCTCGATCTGAGGACTTTGTTTGATCTGTTTGTAGTGATGGTGTAGGTCTTGCCCTGTGAGTCAACAACTGTAAGCTGGAAGCCTTTTGTGAACTCTACCGGAGGAAGAGTGATGATGAAGGTGTTCTGCTTGCTGAGGGAGAGGCGAGTTTCAAGACCCTGGAATTCGCCCCATCCTTCGTCGCATGTCATGGTAACTGTTGTAGATGCTTCCTCAGTCATTGCGATGGTAGGCTCGCCATAGTCAGGAAGTGCAGTCACAACTGCTGGGCCTGAGAGCTTTTCGTTGTTGTTACCTTTTATCGTGACTTCCATTATAGACACTTCACCCTTGAACTGAAGTTTGATTGCTCCGCATACGTTTCTGAATCTGAGGTCGGTGTCCTCGCTGACTGCTATCATCGGGAATGAGCCTTGTCCGAAGCTGTTGTCGCTGTATGTCTGCGTCGCTGGAAGCTCAACGTTAAGCGCGTATGCGTCACCAGCTTTGGCACAGGTTACATCACTGCTGTATGGATAGTATGCCACGATGTGGTTCCACTCCTCTCCGAGAACCTTGTCATCTGAGAGGATGTACTCAAACTTCGAGTAGCTCTTGCCCGCATCCTCGTCTGCTGTCTGATACAGGCTTGATGTTGCAGACTTCAGGAATGTAGCTATACAGTCGCCTGCGCACCAGAGGACTTTCTTGTCTTCGCTCATTGTTGTCTTAGTCAGATCGTTCTGCTCGATGCTGCCTGTGAGAGTAAGGTACTCGGTTGGATATGTTTCTGGAGTTGCAGTTTCTGCAGGTTCCAGCTCCTGACATGCTGCAAATCCTAAAGCAGCTGTGAATATCGTGAATATTGTTTTTTTCATACATGTAAAATTTATAGTGTTACTCCCAGAATCCCTCATTTTCGTCAATTATCTCATTGCTTCCGCAAAGGACTCCTTCATGCTCTATCTCCATTATCTTCAACTCCGGAGCTTCGTAATATATGTGGTGTTCCATAATACTATAGGGCTAGTGTTTTAGTAGATCATTACTGTATTTGCAACGGCTCTCTGTGACCCATCTGATGGGGTGAATACCGGATAGCCGTTCACGAGCATGCATGTCGATCCTCCACCGTCAAGGTTGAGCGCCTCGACGCAGCCCAGATCCTTGAGTATGTTTGCTACCTGGGCTGTAGTCAAGCCGGCATACGTTGTGCCGCGTCCCTGACATACAAAGAGTACAACCTCTCTGTTTGCGGTTACGCCCACAGCTGTTCTTGGCTGAGCTGATGTTGGGGAGATTCCTGAGAGCATCTCTGCTGACCATGTGTTCCTGATGACACCGTCAGCGATCAGCACAGGACCTCCTCCGATACCAGTCTTTGCGGCGAAGTAGTTACCGTTTGCAGGGGAATAAAGAGTTGGCTGTGTGGTGCTGTTTGCAGGTGCTGGATCCGGATATACGAAGTGCTCATACCATGTGAAGTTCACGTATGTCCAGCAAGCGTCAAAGGTGCCGTCTGCTTTCTCCAGGAATGCACCGCGTGTCGGATAACAAAGGGTGCCGGAACTGCTGTACTCGTAATTGATGTTGTATGACAGTGGAGGCTGAGTATCTCCGTTTCGGATTGCCAGACTTGCAGAGTAATTGTATCCGTCATCACCGTAGTAGAAGAATCCGCCGTTCACGATAACAGGAGGATTCTGCCAATAGCCGCTGTTGTATATTGTGCTTGGTGTGCAGAAACTGTCGTTTGTCTTGTATGTGAGCCATCCGTCAGCTCCGTTGTTTTCAGATCTGTCGGCTGCCACGCTCCATACATCCCATCTTCCTCCCTTTCTGAGGTCTGTCACTGCTATGTATGCGTTTGTATATGATCCCTGTAGGTAAGACGGCGATTTGTAGACCTTGATATGTTCAGGAAGAGTGCCGTAGTTTGCGGAAACATTTGTCCAGCCGCTGAGGTTGCTCTCAATGCTTGGATTCTCAAGGGTCTTGGCAGGCATCACGAGGATGCTTGACCTGTTGACTGTATTTGACCTGTCAGTGCTGAGGCTGTATGTGTTTCCGTCAGTGTCCTTGATGGAGATGTTAAATCCCTTGCTGAAGGTTACAGGAGGCAGAGCGATGATGAAGTCAGTAGCAGTGTTTTCGTTAAGCTGTACGCCTGCGCCACAGTTGAGGGTTACAGAAGTCAGGGTGCCGGTACTTCCCTGGAACTTGCAGCCGGATCCGTCTTTGAAAACCTGCACTCTTGCTGATCCTGCAAGCTTCTCGGTGTTCTTTCCGCTTATGGTTATGGAAGCGATCTTCATTATACCCTTGAGCTGAAGTTTTATGCCTCCGCATACGTTCTTGAACTCGAGGTCATAGTCTGTGCTGACTGCCACCATAGGGAAGGCTCCGTTTCCGAAACTTCCTGTAGCGTATGTCTGCTCTGACGGGAGAGTGATGTCCAGAATATGGAATAAGAAGTTCTCACCTGTCAGTGTGAGAGCTCCTGCACCGCTGTATGGGTAATATGCCACAACATGTTCTCCGGTTCCGGTATTGCCGCCCGAAATGCTGGAAAAATCAGCGTATGGTTTGCCGACGAAAGACGACTGTACCTCATACTGGCTTTTGCTGTCGGACTTTAGGAATGCAGCGATCTGGTCGTTTGATTGCCAAAGGACCTTGTTTCCTGACATTTCTGTCTTTGTGTCTGCCTCCTGCTCTATTGTTGCAGATAGAACAGGACCGTCGTTCTGATCTTCAGGAGTGTATGGCTGTTCGATCTCCTGACATGCAGCGCATGTTACCGCTGCTGCGAGAAGTGTTAATGCGATCTTTTTCATGTCTGTCAATTGAATAGTTTACTCCCAGTATCCCTCGTTTTCGTCAATGATTTCGTTGCTGCCGCAGAGGACTCCTTCAGGATCGATTTCGAGAACAGTAAGTTCCGGTGTTTCGTAAGTGTTAGTCATTTTATTGAGTTTTATATGTTTATGCGTTTTTGAATGAGGATGCAAATTTCGTAAATATTTTCGTAATTCCTAAATTATTTTAATAAATATGCTGCACTTTTGAAAATAATTAGGAATAATGGTTCTCTGTTTTTAATTTTTATTCTGAAGGTGTCGGAAGAAGGTGCGTAAGTGTATGATATGTTACTTGATGATTTCTGCCATCCTAAATCTCCACATCTTCCGCTATGAGCATCCCGTAGATGCTGCGGGGCGCGCTTTTCCCGGATGCCCGGTGGTCTTCATTGAAACAGGAGGGAGGGCCATTCCGAGCAAATGGGAGGATTGGCTTGAAGATGCCCATGTCAAGATATATAATGCAGATTGGTCTGTAGATCTGGATGCTTCTACAAGTATACGCGGACGCGGAAATTCAACGTGGGGATATCCTAAGAAACCATATGCATTGAAGCTGGACTCAGGAGCTGAAGTCCTGGGAATGCCCAAGCACAAGCGCTGGGTGCTGCTGGCGAACTGGATGGACAGGACTTTGCTTCGTAATGATGTGTCTTTCAAGCTGGCTGCCTTGACCAGCCTTGCCTATACTCCAAGGGGTGAGTTTGTGGAAGTGTATATCAATGGCAGGCACAATGGAAATTATTATCTGTGCGAACATATCAAGGTTGATCAAAACAGAGTCAATATCGATGAACTTGATCAAGGCGAGGTCGACGGAGGATATCTTCTTGAACTTGATACCTATTATGATGAGGTGAACAAGTTCAAGTCTGAGATCAGAAATCTCCATTATATGTTCAAGGATCCAGATGAGGTCGATGCTAAATTGATGTTCAGTCGTTTGTGGACTGGTGGTTGGTGATGGAACTGACAGGTATATGGGAACCTAACCATCCTAAGAGTACATATATGCATAAAGATAAGGGCGGCAGACTTACAATGGGACCTGTCTGGGATTTCGACTGGGAGACTTATACGAATACCTGTTATTTCAGAATCAAGGATGCACTTTATTATGAACGCCTTTTCCTTGATCCGGCGTTTGCGGCGCTTGCCAGGGAGCGCTGGGATTGTCTTGAACCTGAATTCAGGTCATTGCCTGATTATATCAGAGCACGTGCGGAACATATTCGTGCTTCAGAGGCAATGAACCATGAGATGTGGCCGATCACCCAGACTGTAAATTATGATGAAAAGCTTGATTTTGATCAGGCAGTCGAAAGAATGATCGAGTCGTATCAGAACAAAGTCGAATGGATGGATGAGCAGCTTTGATGCTACTCGGATACTCCGGCATCTGCCCATGCCTTACACAGGGCTTTGGAGTCTTTAAGTGCCAGTTCCATGTCGATACCGTATTCATCGATCAGGAGCTGTGCCATTTCTTCAGCAGTAAATTCCTTGCCAACCACTTTCTTCCATAGGAAGGCGGCTGTTGAATTCAGCGAAATCATTTTGTTGAAGTTGATGTGCTCAAGGCCTTCCGCTGTCACTATGTTTTCTCCGCACATCTCGCGGAGTACGAATCCCTTTTTGATTTTCATATTCATTTTTTAAGCGCGCCAAAGTTAGCATAAAACTACATTCTTTCAAAGTTTCGCAGGAAGGAATGTGAAATGGTATGCCGTTTGCCTTGAATTAAATTTGAATAATTAAAAATTAGAATTATGAAAAGAGTTTTACTGACCTTTATGGTCATAGTCGCAGGGCTTGCAATGACTGCCCCCGACATATCTGCTCAAAGCCAGGATCGCAACGGTCGTGCCGCTAAGAGACAGAATACAATGGAAGCCTGGAAGGAGGATATGGCCAAGTTCAGGGCACGTTCAGAACAGGATAGGAAGCTTAATGAGCTTGCCGACTCACTATCAGGTGTGCAGGCTGCTGCAGCCATGAAGAATCAGGACTTCGTATTGGAAGCACAAAGCGTTACCTTCCGTAACGGTTCTGTGACCTTTGTCAATTCAAATACCAACTTCATTTCGGTAAGAGGCAACAGGGCTGTCGTGCAGATTTCCCCAAGCAATTTTGCATCAGGCCCTAACGGGCTGGGAGGAGTGACGGTTGACGGAATAATCTCCGGCCAGCAGGTCCGTGTGGACAAGAAAGGCAATACGAACTATTCTTTCAATGTGATGGGAGTCGGAATAAATGCTCAGATCGAGATATTCATGTATCAGGGAAGCAATCAGGCTTCTGCAACTATATATCCGAACTTCAATTCCAATACAATTTGGATTCAGGGAACAATCGTACCTTATGACAATTCAACAGTAATTGAAGGTAGTTCACTCTGATAAACACTATAAACAAACATACACTAGAAAATTATAATAGTATGAAAAAGATTCTTTTTATTTCAGCATTGGCTTTGCTGGCGGTAGCATGCCACAAGGAGCCATACCCACAGGATGGAGATAATGAATACCTCGTTTATACTTCTCCTGCCAAGGATGTGAGTTTCGATGATTTTGAAACATTCGATATAGCCGACAGCCTGCTTGTGATCGGGCAGAGTGCAAAGCCTGAGTATTCACAGTCGAACAATGCACTGGCGCTGATTCAGGAATTCAGAATCAATATGGAAAAGCTCGGATATATCTATACTCCGTCAAATCCGGATGCGGATCTTGGTATCCAGCTTACCTATATGGTCAAGACAGAGCGCTTTGTGCAGTATTATGATGATCCGTACTGGTGGCTTGATTATCCGGGATACTGGTCACCTGGCATATGGGGAGACTGGTATGGATTCTACTATCCAAGACCAATGGTCTACACGTATTCGACAAATGCTTTGCTGGCAGATATGGTCAACCTTCAGTCAGAACAGGGAGCAGGAAAGTCACTTGAAGTCGTATGGTCGGTATATATAGGAGGACCTGCAGGGCCTAGCACATCATATGATGTCCAGAGAATGAAGGCATCCATCGATCAGGCCTTCGTGCAGTCTCCATATCTTAAGAAGACCAATGAGTAACCGGTACGAAACAAATAGAAACGATTAAATTTTACGGATATGAAAAAGTTCATATATATAGCGCTTGCCTCTGTAGCAATGCTGATCTTTGCCGGGGAAGCCAATGCCCAGATGGGTAAAAGGTATTATATCAATGGCGGCTGGCAGTTCAATGGAACTATCGCGAATGACTTTGTAAAGACAGGGCAGGGTTATGGAGCCTATGTCGAGGGTGGATACTATATCTCCCCGATGTTCGCAGTCGGAGGTTTTGCAAGTTTCGGAACAAACAACAAGTATATTCCAAAACAGACCTATCAGCTCGAAGACGGAGCTGCAGTTACTACTGATCTTGACAGGTCGATCTATCAGGTACCGTTCGGTGTGACTACAAGAATCCGCTTCATGAGAGGGGAGTTCCAGCCTTATCTGCAGAATAAGATGGGTGCTGAATATTCAACCCAAAGTACATATATGTCAACCTTTGTCAACAAGCATGACAACTGGGGCTTCTATATCTCACCTGAAATCGGATTTACATATTTCCCATTCCATAAGACCGATTTCGGTTTCCAGCTTGCTGCTTACTACAGCTATGCCACAAACCATAATGATGCATATGGAATAAAGGGACTTAATAATCTGGGATTTAAGCTTGGTATAGCTTTCTAGCATATACTTGCTAAATGACTTTCTTTACATCCTGTGTCAGCATATGCTGCTCCGGAGACCTGTTTGCAGTCGCAGGAAACCGGCAGGATGTAAAGATTTTGTATGTATTGCTGTCCTGATGTCAAAAAAAATCGTAGAAAAAATTTGCATGAAAAGAAAAAAGATGTACCTTTGCAGTCCCAATTCGAAAGGAACTCGTATGAGGCCCAAGGATGACCACGGATTGATTCGCTAGCTCAGCAGGTAGAGCACAACACTTTTAATGTTGGGGTCATGGGTTCGAGCCCCATGCGAATCACGGAAAATACTGCTTCCCTAGCTCAGTTGGTAGAGCACGACACTCTTAATGTTGGGGTCCAGGGTTCGAGCCCCTGGGGGAGCACAAAGGCGAAAGCCCCCTTAAAATATTGATCAAGCTTCCCTAGCTCAGTTGGTAGAGCACGACACTCTTAATGTTGGGGTCCAGGGTTCGAGCCCCTGGGGGAGCACAAAGCCATCAGACGTTTGTCTGGTGGTTTTTTTTGTTATAGGAGTTTTTGTGCATATCTTTTGATATTTCAATAATAAACTGTATTTTTGCACTAAGGTTATAGATATATCAATAGTATGTATGATGATATAAATACTCCATATGAGTCTATTGTCTCACTTGGAGAAGCATTTGCAAAATATAGGAAATCTCTGAAGATTTCACAGCAAAGGCTGCATGAGATGACCGGCATTTCAATCTTTACCATAAGTCAGTTTGAGAACGGTAA
>JAZQEN010000098.1:0-2338 GCA_045539015.1 Candidatus Cryptobacteroides sp. | reverse complement strand
AGCGCGAAGCCGTCTTCAAGATGAGACATCTGTGAGGGTCGTGGGAGACTACCACGTTGATAGGCAGGAGGTCTAAAGGCAGCAATGTCAAAGCCGACCTGTACTAATAGCCCGACATCTTCCTCTGTTGTCGTTCCTTTGCCCTTCGCAAAGTGTAGAAGCATGCGTAATGAGGCACTGGGATGATGAGGAACAAGCCTTGACAGGTCACAACGGATGGGCTCGAGATCTGTTTTATCTGGTTGTTTTTTCTCAAGACACATACTGTGGCGGTTATAGCGGTGAGGATCCCCCTCTTCCCATTCCGAACAGAGAAGTTAAGCCCACCTTCGCCGATGGTACTGCCCCACCAGGTGGGAGAGTAGGTAGCTGCCACTTTCTTATATAGACCTTCGAAGTCATACGACTCCGGAGGTCTTTTTTTGTGCGTGGCAGCTAGTCCAACCCCCAGTCCTCACTTCGTTCGGACAGCCCCGAGGGGCATCTCGGCCCTGCCCGGGCCGGGCGCTTC
The DNA here is from genome assembly GCA_045539015.1 of Candidatus Cryptobacteroides sp. Taxonomy (GTDB): domain Bacteria; phylum Bacteroidota; class Bacteroidia; order Bacteroidales; family UBA932; genus Cryptobacteroides. The sequence goes on along the minus strand of JAZQEN010000098.1, from coordinate 1,827 downwards.
GCGACTTTGAACAACCGGTGAGTCAGCTGACATCACAACCGACGTGGCAACTAACGTGCTGAACATCAGCCCGTTACTGTGGTGCGCGTGCCGCCAATGGGGAGCACGCACATGTAAGAAACCTCCTGATTGTCAGGAGGTTGGGTGGCACGATTATTTTAAGGTGTGATTTAGATTTCTTCCCGGATGTTGTAGTGGTTGCGGTCCTGGCTGTTGCGTGAGATCATTTCGCAGATGAAGCCTGCGAGGAAGAGCTGGAAGCCGAGAATTACTGCCAGGAGGGCGAGATAAAAGAGCGGCTGCTCTGTGACTGGTCTGAATGTCATTCCGTTACCCTGCTGGATGAGTTTCTCCGCTATGATCCATATGGCCATGATTCCGCCGGTCAGGAACATGAGGATTCCAGTGAATCCGAAGAAGTGCATAGGCTTTTTGCCGAATGTGCTGAGGAACCACAGTGAAATCAGGTCGAGGAAACCGTTGACGAATCTTTCAAGGCCGAATTTGCTCTTTCCATATTTCCTCTTCTGGTGATGTACCGGTTTTTCTGTTATCTTTTCAAATCCGGCATTCTTTGCCAGATAGGGGATGTATCTGTGCATCTCGCCATATACCTCTATATTCTTCACCACTTCATTGCGGTATGCCTTTAGGCCGCAGTTCATGTCGTGGAGCTTGATGCCAGTGATCTTGCGGGCGGTCCAGTTGTAGAGTTTTGAAGGCAGATTCTTGGTGAGCTTGTTGTCGAACCTTTGTTTCTTCCAGCCCGACACAATGTTGTATCCTTCTTCTATGATCATCCTGTACATTTCTGGAATCTCTTCAGGTGAGTCCTGAAGGTCTGCGTCCATAGTGACTACTACACGGCCTTCCGCAGCCTTGAATCCGTGGAACAGGGCCGCAGACTTTCCGTAGTTGCGTCTGAAGGAGATGCCTCTGATCGCAGGATTTCCGGCTGACAGCCCCTTGATTATGTCCCACGATCCGTCGCGGCTGCCGTCGTCCACCATTATTATTTCATACTTATATCCTTCCTGCTTCATCACGGTCTCGATCCATCTGATGAGTTCAGGAAGCGATTCCTCTTCATTGAAGAGTGAAATGACGATTGAAAGGTCCTTGCCGTATTCCATGATGTCTTACTGCTGGTCTGGTTTGTAATCTGCAAACGGATCCCTGCTCGGGATGTTGCGTGAGAGGATTGCGGAAACGACTGTTCCGAACAGGAAGCAATATATCAGATTTGATATGAATGTTATCTGAGGCATGTTTGAAAGCATGTTATCCATAACTGTAGCAGTGTTTGAGTCCATCATGGGAGCCATCTGCTGCATCATCATATCGAACTGCTCTGCATAGTAGTCTGCTGAGATGAATGCCATGTTTGCAAAAGATGCGGCTGAATAGACCAGCGCTGAAAGTAGTGCAGTCGCCATACCCATTCTGAATGTGGCCCTGTTGTCTGCTTCAGGGCATGCTGCTGCGAATTTCTTCATATAAAGCTGCATCAGATATATGCATCCTCCGGTCTCTGCAGCCCAGAGAATGAAGCCGATCACACTCACAGCAAAGGCGGGCATCTGAGTCGTTGACATGGCCTGTCCGATGAACATGCTGGCAGTAGAGATCAGGCCCATGAGCAGACCGGCTGTTCCAGCCATGTTCCAAAGCATCTTTTTAGCGTTGCTATCCATAATATATTGCGTTTAGACATACAAAGATAGAAAAAAATTCCTACCTTTGTACGCTTGTATGCATATGGCATGCAATTAGTTGGAATTAAAAGATAAAGATATGATAAACATTACATTTCCTGACGGCAGCGTG
>JAZQEN010000097.1:0-44181 GCA_045539015.1 Candidatus Cryptobacteroides sp. | reverse complement strand
AGAAGGACATAGTCCGTACCTGCCTTGAGGACAGGATCTGCACCTACGGTTACAAGTCCTTCCGGTGCAGCCACGTAGTTTGTACCGTTAGCCTCGTTGTAAGCAGCTATAAGGTCGTTGTCTACCTCATAATCAAGAGTAAGATCGATGGTAGGGATAGCCTTGTCGATACGTACGGTGATGTCCATAGTCTCTGAAACAGGCTCTGACTCCCACTCGTAAGTACGGCTGAGGAGGGTCTGCTCCGTATTGACTGTAGAAGTCACAAGGTTGAGGATGAACACCTGTCTTCCTTCGTTCACTTCAAGGTTGTCAGAGCGGAGAGCAACAGGAATACAGTACTTGTTGGCAGGCTCCTCCTCCATGAAGGCAGCAACCTTGGCAATGTCCCATGAAAGAGTAAACGACTTGGTCACATCATCAGTACCGAAAGCGATGCTCTCAGTATCGAATGAGTAAAGGTTCTGGTCGTCCGGAAGCGGAATATACTCAACACCATACTGCTTGTTGAAGTTGAGAAGGTCGTGGTTTGAAGTCGTGATGTTCACCACACCTTCATTGAGTCCCTTTCCACTCTTGATTACAGGTATCTCGTAAGAGCCACCATAAAGAGGGAGAGTCAGTACATTCTCACCGGCCTTGTTGTTGAAGCCGAATGAGTCGTCTGGCAGAAAGTTGTTTCTGTCATCCGCACAAGACGCTACGGCTGTAATCGTCAGTGCAGAAAGCAAGATATTTCTAAAAATCTTCTTCATATTCATTCAGATTAGAATCCGTAGTTCTGTGTAAGGTTTGTCATCTCAGCGAGCTGATCCGAGTCAAATGGGAAGAGATAGTCTCTCTTGGTGAACTTGGCATGCTTTGCAAGCGGGAAGTCCTCGCTTGAACGAACCCATGAATCATGATAATCAACAGGGTCATTCAGGTTGAGAGTCCAGTTGAGAACAGGGAAGTTCTCCTCTGCAGTCATCCAGCGGCAGCTGTCATAGAAATGCATAGGACCCTCGATAGCGAACTCGATCATCTTCTCGTGACGGAAGCACCATCTGAGGAGTTCCGGATCGCTGGCGATGCCCGGATAAGCCTCCTCAAGATTGTTGAGACCTGAACGGTTGCGGATCATGTTGAGATACTTGATAGCCTCTGCATAGTCACCTGTCTCGATACAGCACTCAGCATAGTTGAAGTAGATCTCAGCCAGACGGAATGCAGGGTAAACATACTTGATCTGCTGGAAGTCCGCTCCTACGTCAAGAGGGTTGTTCGCCTTGTAGAGACGACGCCATGCATAACCGAAATAGTTGTTGGTCGAAGTCTGGTCCCAACGCTGGCAAAGAGAGCCTGATCCTCTCCAGAAATGACATCTCATATCCTCTGCAGTCCATGTGTTTGAAGAGGTCTTAGGGTTTGTCATTGTCTTGAGCGTAGGATCGCAAGGCCAGTAGTATCCGTTAGGAACGACTGATGCATAGAAGCGTGGCTCACGTCCTATAGTCGAGTTATGAGCCTCGAACTCGCCTGCCCACTCCGCCTCGAACTGAGTAGTCATGCTGAAACCCTCTGCCTCATAACCTGACTGAGCGTCGATGACAGGCTTAGAGTAGTCATCCATACCTGTTGTTCTGTCATATCCGGTCACAGGATAACGACCTGTCTCATACATTGCATAAGCATCAACGAGCTTGAATGACGGAGTAAGCGACTGCCAACCCTCAACTACTATGTTACGAGGAGCACATGCGCCTATGAATCCGCCGGTACGGCCGAGCCAGTCTGTGTAGAAGTTCATCCACCATCCCCAGATGGTCTCGTCGTTCCACTGCTCGAAGAAGATGTTCTGGTATGCGCGGATACCGTCAACAAACTTATCACCTGTTGCCTGTGTACCTGCGTCAACAAGCTTATAGTAGTTGAGGTCGATCACAGCCTTTGCAGCCTTCTTTGCCTCTTCCCACTTGTTCGGATCATAGGTCTGAGGAAAGATCTCCTTGCCATAGTAGTTTGTCATACCGGCATAAAGCTCGTTTCCGTTGAAGAGAGGAGAAGCCGCATAAAGAAGTACTCTTGACTTGAGAGCCATTGCCGCACCCTTGGTAGCACGACCCATGTCAGATCCTTCCTGAAGGCCGACTTCTTCTATGCTCATAGGGAGCACCTCGATAGCCTTGTCAAGCTCTGATACGATGAAGTCGATGTTTTCCTCAAGAGTGTTTCGGTCAAGGTCTGCACCGATTGCGTCTGAAGGAGCAGCCTTGTCACCCCATACGATCACAGGACCGTAGGTACGGAAGAGGCAGAAGTAGTAGAAAGCACGCATGAAACGGGCCTCTGCCTTCATATATTCACGTACCGTCTCGTTATCCTCCTTGTCGAGGTGGATGTTTTCGATGACGAGAGTACAGTGAGCGATTGCCTTATAGTAGTTCTCCCAAAGCTGGTAACCGGTGATTGAAGCCGGGCTATAGTCTCCTACACGGAGGTCAAACACGTTGTTGGCATATGCAGAAGCGTTGACCTGACGTGCATCTGTACGGCCTGAGAAACCTCCCTCTGTGGTAGCATCCACCGGATTCTCCTCCTTAGGAAGGTAAGCGTACATATGTGCTGCGAGCTGACGGGCTGTTCCTCTCTTGCTGAACATCTCCTCAATGGTAGCCTGATCCTGAAGCTCTACATCGAAGTATGAGTCACAGGAAACGGCCCCGAGCGCAAGCACTGCGATTGCTGAAATTGTATATAATATTCTTTTCATTTTCTTGAGTCTGTTAGAAGTTGATGTTCAATCCGAGACTTACGTTACGTGTGATAGGATATCTTGCACCTGTTGCAGTTTCGAGCTCAGGATCCCAAAGCTTGAACTCTGAGAAGGTAAGGAGGTTGGTTCCCGCAACATAGAGGCGGAGAGCCTGGATGCCTGCCTTCTTTGTCCACTTCTTAGGGAAGGTATATCCGATCTCTGCGTTCTTCAGACGCAGGAAGCTCATGTTGCGAGTCCAGTAGTCTGAAGTCTGAACGTTGTTGTTCGAACGTGTAGTGCCGAGTCTTGGATATGGTGCGTTAGGGTTAGGATTGTTTACTGTCCAATGGTTCAGAGCCACATCCTTGAACACCTGTCCTGTCAGCTGAGGTGATGAAGATGCACCATAGAGGTTTGAACCTCCTATCTGACGGGTAACGTTAGCAACTCCGCTGAAGAATACTGAAACGTCGAAGCCCTTGTAGCCGAGGCTGACACCGAAACCGTAGTTGATTTCAGGGATGGCTGTGTATCCGATAGCAACCTTGTCATACTGGTCTACATAACCGTCACCGTTGATATCCTTGTACTTGATGTCACCCGGCTGAACGTCACCGAATGTCTGCTCAGGCCAGTTGTCGATATCCTCCTGGCTCTCGAAGAGACCACATGAGATCAGACCCTTTCTCTGGTTGTATGCAAATCCCACGTTGCTGAGATACTCCTCGACCGGTGTAGGCTGGTCATCATAGATGAGGCGGTTACGGTTGAATGTGAAGTTTCCTCTTGCAGAAAGTGAAAGACCGCTTGCGAATGTGTGGTCATAGACAACCGACATATCGAAACCGCGGTTGAGCATCTCTCCGATGTTCACATACTGGTCTTTCTGGAGACCTACTGCAGATGGAGTGGACTGACGCATGAGGAAGATACCGTCACGATAGTCACGGAAGAGGTCGGCCTGGATAGTGAGGTCATTGAAGAGGCCGAGCTCGATACCTACGTTGCTCTTTGTAGCCTGCTCCCACTCAACCTCTGAGTTACCCATTTCTGATGTCGTGATACCGCCTACGGTCTGATATCCGGTAGCAGAAGAGTTAGGAACTGTACCCCAGGCAGCACCGCCTGCAGAAGTATTGATGGTAGTGTTATAAGCGAAACGACGGCTACCACCGATCTGGTCGTTACCTACCGAACCATAAGATGCCTTGATCTTGAGGAGGTTGATCACGTCAGATACAGGCTCCCACCAAGGCTCGTTGCTGATCATATATCCGACTGCGACTGCAGGGAAGAAACCGAAACGGTGACCAGGAGCGAAGTTCTCCGATCCGTTGTAACCCATATTGAACTCGAAGAAGTAGCGGTCCTTATATGAGTATGTCGCGCGTGCTGCAACACCCATTGACTTATAAGGGAAGGCTGCGATGTATGAATCAGGGTGTGTGTGTGAAAGAGATCTCATGCTGTAGAGTACCATTGCGCTCACGCGGTGAGCATAAGCGAACTGACGCTCATAGTTTACCGAACCCTCGAAGTTGATATAGCGTGTACCGCTGTGTGAAGTATCGAGGGTGATGTATCCTGCATAGTCGTCAATCACCTCATACTGGAGGTTGCCGGCGTCATCCCTTCCGGTTGCTCTGTATGTCTTAGTAAGGATAGAGCGGTTGAGGGTATTGCTGTTTGTTGCGTCGAATGAGAAAGCGACACGTGCAGTAAGACCCTCAGTCACGAAATCAGAGAAGTCCTGAGTAAGGGAAACTGTCGACTGTGCGACGTTGCTGCTTGAGTTTGAATAACCCCTCTCGTTAAGGAGGTTGTATGGGTTAGGAGTACCCTTGATTGAAGCGAGTGTTCCGTCTGTATACTTGAGAGGAATCGCTGTAGGGGTCATTGTCATGGTCTGGGTAAGAAGAGCGTCAAGACCAGCTGCAGGAGAGTTCTTCACTGTAAACTGAGTAGACACGTTCATACCGAGGACTGTAGACTTTGTGAGGTTGATGTCGACGTTTGTACGGAAGTTGAATCTCTGGTAGCTCATCTGAGCGTCGTAACGGTCGTTGGCAGCAGTGTTGAGGATACCGTCCTCGAGATAGTATGAACCGCCGACATAGTAACGTACGTTCTTTGTACCACCTGATACTCCGATATTTGCCTTTGTGGTCATCGCCTGATTCTTGAAGGTCTCGTTCACCCAGTCAACTGACGGATAGAGGTCAGGATCACATCCCTCAAGACCCATAGCTGTAGCAAGGTACTGCTCCTTCTGGAAGTCATTGAAGATAGCTGCCTGTCCGCTGTTCACATACATATTGTTGAGGAAGTCGATGAACTCGCCTGTGCTTGCCATTTCAGGAAGCTTTACAGGAGAAGTAAGACCTGTCTCGACCTTGATTGTGAGCTGAGGCTTTGACTCGGCACCACGCTTTGTTGTGATGAGCACGATACCGTTCGCACCACGCACACCATAAAGCGCTGTTGCAGATGCGTCCTTGAGGATAGAAAGGGAAGCGATGTCCTCTGTGTCCACCATATCCATGCTACGCTCTACACCGTCCACGAGGATGAGTGGAGTAGAGTTCGCACCGAAGGTACTCACACCACGGATCCAGAAGTCTGCGGAAGCACCTGGCTCACCGGTCTTCTGGATTGCAACCACACCGGCAAGCTTACCGGCAAGGCTGGTAGAGAGGTTACCCTGTGACTGGGCGAGGGTTCCCATGTCTACGGTACTGATGGATCCGATGACGGATGCTTTTCTCTGTGTACCGTAAGCCACCTTCACTACTCCTTCGAGTTCGTTGGCAGCAGGAACGAGCTTGATTGTAAGCTTTGTCTGGTCGCCGACCTTCACTTCCTCGTCAAGATATCCGAGGAATGATGCGACGAGCACATCAGAAGGAGAGACGCTGATGTTGAATCTACCCTGGTCGTCAGTCATGGCGCCTCGGGTCTCTCCCTTTACTACAACGTAGGCTCCGGCGATTCCTGTGTCTGTTTCATCCAGGATGACACCGGAGACGTTTCTGTCTTGCGCATAAGCCGACGATGCGGTCAGCGCTGCGCAAAAGGAAACAAGGCAAAATGCAAGCATCTGCCTGAATCCTGTCATACGTTTTGTTAGCATCATAATAAGGTTTATTAGTTAATATATTCTTTTTAGGTTTTTCTATAAAGCTGAAGCACCGACCAGCACCAGGCCTTCGATATCTGAAGAAGCCTTGACATTCACCCCTTCCGGAAGTCCCTTGAGAAGACTCTCTTCCATAAGGTCGAAAGATCTTGAGATCTGTCCTCCGAAGATGATCTGTCTGATACCCAGATCGGAAATAAGCTGTGCCGCTCCCGCTGCAAGATGGCTGCCGGCCAAAGCAAATGCCTTGAGGGCAGCTTCTTCGCCGCTTCTTGCGCGAAGTGAAACCTCCTTGACATCCTCGCCTTCGCCAAGAACGCCTCCCTGCTCTGCATAAAGCCTGAGGATACCTCTTCTTGAGACATATTCCTCAAGGATACCGCCCATATAAGGTGCGTCCCAAAGTCCTTTTGCAGGAGAACCGGTCTCAGATATCTGCACTTCTCCGTTGACGGCATAGGTAAAGCCCAGGCCGGTACCGAGGGTCACCATCGCCACATTTCCATCCTTGAGGGAAGGATCTGCGCTGAGAGCTCCGAGGAGGGCGCCGTTTACATCATGAACGAATGCAAGGCGGGTTTCAGGGGCGATCACGTCACCGAGGATTTCACGGAAGGAAACGCCGTAGACTGCTGCAAACTTATGCTTCATGAGGAAGATGCCATTGTTATAGTCAACTGGTCCGGGAAGAGCTGCGCACACGGCCTCTACCTCATATCCTTCTTCCGAAGCACGCTTTACCTGACCTGCAACAGCATTGCGGAAAGCTTCAGTAATCTCTTCTGCGGTTCCGCCCGACGAGATGGGAGTACTCATGAAAGAGCCCTCGACAGCGCCTTTGCCAGCGATGCCGAGAGCGGATTTTACGAATGTTCCGCCTACGTCGAGAAGAACTATACGATTACTTTTCATCATTCTCGAATCCTTCGCGGAGTGTTGTCTTGTGGATGCTGACAGGCTCCTTGCCGAGGTTCTCGACAACATACTTGCCCATGTCTGCAGGTACGCATACGATGTCCATGAAGTCCATCTCGTAGCAACGTTCAGGATGCTCCACGCTGCGTACGCGTGCCTTGTCACCGTCTACGAGAGTAAGAACGTGGAACTTCTCGTTCTTAGTGTCCTGCTCACACATCTTCTCGAACTCAAGGCGGCGGAGAGAGATGTACATCTGTGGATTCTCACCGATGATGTACTCCTTCCAGCCTTCTCCCTCTGCATCAAGGCGAGGCTTCTGGACGATGTAGTCAAGGCTGTTCGGATCGTGGACCACTGAAGTCCTTCTGTTCTGGTTCACGACCTCCTCACCGAGCTTGGTGTGGATAGGACGCTGCTTGCCGTCGAAGTCCAGACGGAGGTAGTCATACATCTTGTATGTGTATGAACCGATTGTGAGAGAACCGATCTCGAGGATCACCTGGTTTCTACCGCTTGAGTGGATTGTTCCTGCAGGAAGCATGACCTGAAGACCTGGAACCGAAGGCTCGTAGCTTACGTACTTTTCATAGTCGCAAGGGATCTTCCTGGTGTCTGCATCCTCGATCTCCTTGAAGAACTGAGGGATGTCAGCGTCATCACGGAAACCGATATATGTCTTTGCGTCCTGACCTGTGAGGACTACATAGTAGCTCTCGTCCTGACGACCGAATTCATTATAATGCTCGATGTTGTACTTTCCGTCAGAGTGGCACTGGATGGACATGTTACCTGTAGAGTGGTATGAGTCGTCCCAGTTGAAACGGATAGGGAAATAACCCTGATACTTGTTCACAGCCTTCTCTCCCATGAGATTGATGCCTTCCTTGTGAACGAACGAGCAGTAGTTGATGTCGAGCATCTCGCTGCCTGCCTCGACAAGCACGCTGACCTCCATAGGGATGAAGTCGAACACCCATGCTGCATTCTTCATCTCTGCAGGAAGGTTGCGGTACTTCTTCATGTATGAACCGCCCCATACTCCCTCAAGATAGCAAGGCTTTGCACGGAAAGGATACTTCACGAGCTCGGAGCAGATGTCGGAGAATGACTCGAAAGGCATCATCTGAAGCTTCTTAGGATCGTTGTCGAGGAAGTAGAAGTCAAGGACATTGCTCTTCCAGAGCTCCTTTCTGAGCTGCACTGCGCACTCGAAGTCGCAATAGTAGCAGCGACGGATGATGCGGTTGATGATGCCGGGACGCTCCTTGCCGATGTTTGCATACTCGCCGCCTCTGATGCGGAGCATTGTCTTCATAGGAGTGAGGTCGAACCAGCACTTTACGTCATACATGTCGCGGAGTTCAGGGATCATTGAACCGTAACCGGCAACCACTGTGAGCTTGCCAGGAGCCTTCTTTGCTGGAACGGCAGCCTTGAACTCGGTCATCTTTGCCTCGTCGAAGAGACCGATGTAACCGCCATGGTAGATCTTACCGAAAAGGAGGGTAGGGTCGATCTCGGTATCCCAGATAAGAAGCGGATCGATCATGTCGTCGATCTCCTTTCCTGACTTGAGGACAGCCTTGTTTGCGTCAACAGCCTCGAACTCGAAACCGTTGATGACGCACTCTCTTGCGAGAAGGTTAAGGAAGAGGTTCCAGTTGGCGGTAGTATAACCGTCGATACCTACGATCACACCTTCTGACTTTACCTTGTCAGCGATCTGTGCGACAAATTTCTTTGCGACATTAGGTGTTCCTCCTGTAACTACTGAATTTATAGTTTTTTCTGAAAGTTTCGGTCTGTTGATCGGCTTCGGATCGTCAAACGGAAACGGATTGTACATGAAGCTCATGATTGATACCTTATATTATATATTATTACACTACTTGTTTTTTTTAGATTTCTCGACTCCCTTCGGTCGCTCGTAATCGGCCTGCCGCTTGAGCGTAAGCGAAAGAAATGACAGTCGTTTACTTTATGTTATAGAATTCGAAGCCCATCATTTCTGCGAAGTCCTCGAGCTCCTTGCGCCAGTCACCGTCAACGATTGCATAGTGCTGTGTCGCGCCGATGCGGAGCACCTGCTCCCAAAGTTCCTTTACAGGAACAACCGGCTTGAAGATGGTGTGGCTGTATGTTGCAAGCAGATGCTTCTTGTCGCTCTGCGGAGTGTCCTTCTCAGAAAGGCTCTCAGCCATGAATGCGATGAGCTTGTACTTTCCGTCCTCCTCATAGAGACCTGCCACGGTCTTCATTCCCGGGCTGAAGCGGTACCATGCGAACGGTGCACCTGCATATTTCCAGTTTGTCTTTGCGAAACGCACGTCACGTGAGATGATCACGTTATCCTGCCACTGAGGGTCGTTATGGTCGTTAGGACCGGCGTGACCGCCTGCGAATGTTCCGAAGTCATCCTCGATGTGGAAAGGCTCCACGAAGTTCACGTTCTTGCCTGTCATCAGTTTGAGGATGTAGGTGATCAGACCTGCTCCTATGTCAGCCTCAGGCACGAGCACGCTCACGTTCTCATTGAACCACTGAGGATAGAATCCCGCACGGCAGCCGGCTGTACGGAATGTAGCCTGGTCGATGTCGTTGTATACATAGCAGTCGATGTCATTCTTCTCAGCAAGCTTCTTGATGCCGAGAGTCGCCTTCACGCAACCTATGAACTTGTCATACTCCACGTCGCTCATCATCTTGTACTTGCCTGTGAGCTCGTCTGCATATGCCTTTACCTCCTCGTCTGTAAGGTTCTCGATCTCTGTACCGTAGTCGCTGTATGGGAGATAGTGGATCTCCGGACCGATTTTGGTGAAGAGGTCGTAGTTGTCGAAATATGTGCTCCACATCGCCTCATTCATGTTGGCCATGAGACCTACATTGGAGTGGCGGAGGATTGCGCGTGTCCTTGCTGCGTTTGCATAGACCTTGAGCTGCTCGGTTACCTGCTCGCGTGTGCCCATGATGGTCTTCACGTTCTTGCGAGGCACTCTCCTGATGCTTCCTGAGCCCTCGAGAGATCCCACGAGAGTTCCTGCGCAGAGATAGTCCACGAAATCGTCTTCATCGAGAGTTGTCTCGAAAGTCATCTTTGGCTTTGCCACGTTGCAGAAGATGATAGGGATTTCAGGGCAGTCACGCAGGAATCTGATCCACGCGAAATCCTCGCTCCATGAAAGGAATTCAGCGTAGATGAAGTCAACCTTCTCAGCATAGAAAAGGTCCATCGCCTTCTGCGCATCCTCTCTTTCATAGGTGATACCCGGATACACCAAGTCAAGGAAGTCCATGGTGCCCATGATTTCCTTGACCGCTTTTTCTTTTCTTTCACCGTATGTTCCTCTCTCCGGTCCATACAGGTTCTTGAATCTTGGTGAAGCTATCAGCAGCAGACCTGCCTTAGGCTTCCTAGCTTTCAATTCAGCTTTCATTCTTATTTAGTTATTGTTATTGATCTTGTTGTAATCCTTCTGATAGAACTTTCTGCCAGCCCACAGCATCAGTAATCCGCATACTACCCAGATGATTCCGAGAACAGGGAAGGTAGCAGAAAGGCTTCCCATGCTTTCCTTCATCGCACCGAGGATCACCGGAGCGAGCGCTCCCACAGCAAAACCTGTAGTGATCAGCGCGCTCGAGCATGATGCGTGAAGCCTTGGAGGAGTCACGTCATATAGTACAGTATATATGTTTGCATCGAAGAACGCTCTGAAGAATCCCCATCCTGCGAAGCATGCATATACCACCCAGATAGAAGCGTCTGCCTTTACAAAGAACAGGAATGCAGCACCGAGGATGAGTCCGAGACCCTGGATATCCATTCTCACCTTATGGTTCTTCATGGCCATCTTGTCAGAGAGGGTTCCTGCGAGAAGAACACCCGCAAATGCCGCGATGTATGTCCAAAGCATAGAATGAAGACCGGCATCAGTCACAGACATGTTGAACTCCTCCTGAAGGAAGGCAGGCACCCATGTCATGTAGCCTGTGATCACGAAGATGAAACCGCAGAAGCCGATAGTAAGGACAAGGGCGGTCGGGGTTGTGAACACGGTCTTGAATCCATCAAGGATACCTGGCTTGTCAGATTTCTCGACTTCGCTCGAAATGACAGGTTTCTCATCCTTCTTGTCCTTGAGGCGGATGGCCATGACTATGCCCCAGACTACTCCTGCAGCACCAAAGATGATGAAAGAATACTGCCATCCGAGCTTCTCAGCAATATATCCTGCCAGCCATCCTGCGAGAATTACACCTACATAATAAGAGGTCTGGTGGATTGACATCGCACGCGCACGTGTATCAGTATGGTATTGACCGAGCAGCGAATAGTTGGCCGGACCGAAGAACGCCTCACCACCCCCGGTTGCGACACTACGGAGAAGGATGAGCATGATAACTCCTGTAGCAAGTCCTGTGAACATTGTCGCCACACTCCAGAAGAGGATTGCAATGGTAGTGACCCACTTGCGGCTGAGACGGTCGCCTGCCATTCCACCGAAAGGAACCATAAGCGCATAGCAGAAATTGAATATTGTAGCTATCAGTCCCACTTCGGTATCACCGATACCCAGACTTTCCTGAATCTGAGGAAGAACGGTGTTGAACACCTGACGGTCTGCCTGATTGAGCAGATAGGCCATCCAGAGGAGGGCCAGAACTTCCCATTTATAATGCTTATGTGTGCCTTTCATTGCGTTGAAAATGTGATTTTTAAATTATGTGTGGTGTAGTGTGGTGCAAAAGTAGGCAAATTCTTGCAATTTCCAACACTTTTTTACTATTTTTGCCGCGTCAAACAAAAAAAACAACCAAATTGACCCCAAAAACTGACATTTTATACACAACACATATGAATTGCACAGCAAAATACATCTCACCTGTAGTTGAGATCGTGGAAATTGATCTTGAAGGTCCTGTACTTTCCGGCAGTCCTACTGGAGAATCGTTTGATTCCCAAGAAAACTTTGATGGTGAATGGTCTTAAAAAGGAGAAGGCTATGAAAAGAATATTCGGATTCATGCTGCTTGCCGCAACAGTTGCCGCAACAGCGTCATGCATCGAGGAACAGAACAACCTCCCTGAATCAGGACAGACCGTAGAAATGACATTCATCGGCCATGCTGACGAAGTCGATTCAAAGACTACCCTCGACACAGACTTCAGCATCAACTGGAGCACAACTGACCATATAACAGTATTCGCAAATGACGGAGCTGGAACGCATTTTACCGATGTGACAGTAGATGACTCCAAGAAGATAGCGACATTCAAAGGAGAGATAGAGCTGGCGGATGCCTACTATGCAATTTATCCAAAGCAGGAAGTAGCTGTATATTCGTCTGAAAACGAGAGTATTACAGCGACACTCCCGACTGCACAGACAGCAACTGACGGCACATTTGCCGATGGGGCAAACCTCGCAATCGCAAAGTCCGGAGGAGAACACCTGTACTTCAAGAATGCCGGTGCCCTGCTTGCCGTAAAATGTCCTACTGCAAATGCCAATTCGATCAAGATCGTAAGCCGTGACGAATCAGTGAAGATGAGCGGTAAGGCTGTAATCAGCTACAACAACGGCAATCCTACAGTCACCCCTGCACCGGAAGCTGCAAACTATGCCGAAGTGACCTGTGCTACGACCAAGGTAGGAGAAACCTATTACTTCGTAGTATATCCGGGAACATATTCTGCCGGCTTTGACATCATCTTTACAAGTAAGAACGATGCAAGCATCAAGTCAAAGGTAAGCACTGCAAAGGAGCTGAAACTTGAGAGAAACTCAAACGTCATGCTCTTCAACAGTCCTGAAGGCTATACATTCGGATGGAACTCCCCAGCCGAGCCTAAGACAGTCACAGCATCGCTGGCAGGAACCAGCGGGCTCGCCGGAGTGAACGTGGCATGGACCGGATCATTCAATGCGGGATATGCATCAGGATTCAACGTATATGCAAGAGTAAGCGGAACAACCGGCAACGGAAGCCTTATGAAGACACTCTCCGGCACCGCAACGACCTCTTGCCTCCTCGAAAACCTTGAGGCCGGAAAGACCTATGAGTTCGGAGTACAGACTGTCTCTACATATGGAGAGAAGAAGAACTCCGAGATAGTATGGTCAAGCGCCGTCACACTCCCTTCTGTAGACAATTGCCTGAAACCTACAAACATAACTCTCACACAGGTTGACGAGACATCAGTGACCATGACATGGCAGGATAACTCGGCAGCAGAGGTAATGTACAGGGTATACAAGGACGATGGAGAGGCTGTCAACACTGCTGATCTTGACCCGAACTCGACATCATATACTTTCAAGTGGCTGACTCCTGGAAAAACATACAGGTTCGCGGTTGAAGCCAGAGGTGCATACAGCAACCACTCCGGTTATGAATACCAGACAATAAAGGTGCTCACATGGGCGGAACTGCAGGACTATGACGCAGGAGACAACGAGTGCCTGGCACCAAGGGAAATCACATACATCCAGGAGACCGACAATGTAGTAGTGTTCAACTGGGATTGCTGGTCAAGTGCCAGAACAGGATTCAACCTGTATGTCCGCAAGGCCTCTGAATCATCATTCACAAAAGACCATTTTGTAGATGAGACTGCCAAAGAAGTAATGACCCACATGTTCTCTGAACTGGAGACTGCAACTGAATATGTATTCGGCATCCAGACCAAGGGAAGCGACGTATACAGAAACTCGGACATCGTAGAAGTTCCTGTAACCGTAAAGAACTTCGCATGGCCTTATCCATTTGAAAGCGGCAGGGACATACCTACATTCTGCAACATGGCTCTTTGCTATGGCGGAAACTGCGAAAGAGTCCCTCAGTACTGGACTGCAGAACGTTTCAAACCGACCGTGACATATACCGACAAGAACGGACAGGAGAAATGGCTGTTCGAATCGATGCTGATGCTCGAGCTATGGTCAAACTGGAATGCAGCTTCATATGCATTGACAGCCAACGGGGAGAATTCCAGCAAAAGGGAACATTGGCAGCAGCAGCTTGACTACTGGTTTGATGATACGTATGGATTTGCAGCGCTTGACCAGTGCATAGAAGAAGCAAAGGGACGCATCGGAGAGCCTAAGAAGAAGCACCTTGTGATATTCTCTCTCCCGGATCCTGTATACTTTGAGAACTTTAAAAACAAGACCAATACAGTATACTGGGGAAGCATCGCCGGAACCACGATGGACTTCAAGAGTCTGGATCATAGGGTTGATGCATACAAATGGATGATCAACCAGATACGCGCCCGTTTCAACGCCAAAGGCTATAAGAATATCGAACTTGCAGGATTCTACATACTTAACGAGTCTTTGTCAGTGACATCAAGCAGTTATAACTACCAGTATAAGGAACACGACAAGATCATCAAGAGGGTTACCGAATACTGCCACGGATTCAATGAGGGTGTATTCTGGATTCCATACAACTGCGCAGAAGGATATACAAGCTGGAAATCGCTCGGAATAGACTGCACGATCATGCAGCCGAACAAATATTGGCCAAACGAAACAACGAAGACTTGGAATGACGTACTTACAGCTGTCAGGAATTATGACATGGGTATCGAACTTGAGTTTGAAGGCACACATGGAGAGAGCATCAATTCGTCTATCCTGACGTATAAGAAGGACGGCTCAAAGAACCCTTATGCGGCAACAAATAAAGATTATTTTGAAACATATCTGACCAAGATCAAGGCAGAGTCGACCTTATACGGTAAAAAGCCCATTGCCCTTTATACAGGCACCAACGCCCTGTATGAACTTGCAACGTCAACCGACGAGGATGATAATACACTTTACCATAAACTTGGAGAATTCCTTATCAACGCAAAATATTAATAAGATAATCATATGAAACGGATGTCATTCATCTTATCTTTGATTCTGGCAGTCTTCTGCTCATGCCAGGAAAAGCCTGAAGACGGCGGCAACACCTCTGCCAAGCTTGCTGATGCAAGCGACCTGAAGGTGGAGCAGCTGGACCTCACTACCGTCAAGCTTGTCTGGAAGGACAATGCCGAGGGTGAGAAGGGATATAGAATCTTCCTTCGTGGGGAGTCAAGTTCGCAGAACGTCGAGCCGATTGAGACACTCGGAGCGGATGCGACTGAATTTGTGTTCGAGAACCTGACCACAGGCGGAGTCTATGACTTCGGAGTGCAGGCCATTTCGGAAAACATGACCCTGCACTCAAAGATCGTATACCTCAACGACTACAAGGTCCTTGACAGGGAAGGTCTCGGCAATGTGGAGGGAGTGGAAAGGGTTGCAGCCCCATCTGACCTCGTAGCTGTTCAAAAGAACAATACCGCAGTGACTCTCACATGGACAGACAATGCTGCCGACGAGACAGGATATAACCTCTATATGCGCGAGGCTTCTGCCGAGTCTTTCGGAGAGCCGGCTGCAACGGTCAAGGCAAACGTCGTTACATATGATTTCAAAGGGCTTTCTGTCGGAGGATCTTACGTATTCGGCGTGCAGGCTGCGGGAGCAAGCGTCATTAACGACTCTCAGATCGTATCAAGCGAGGCTGTCACTCTAAGGGACATGGAAGCCGAGGCTGAAGAAGCAAAGAGGACTCCTGAAGTGACGAAGGTAAAGACTTCATATGCATATGTTGCTGTTTCATACAAGGTGCAGAAGATCTCAGGCTCCAATCCTGAGCACGGAATCTGCTTCAGCGAGACAGGCGCGCCTACGGTAGACGACATCAAGGTCCTCGGTCCTCAGATGTCCGCAAATGCGGAACTTCTTCAGGTAGTGCCTAACGCATATCTCGAGGATGGCAAGGAATATCAGATGAGCGTATTCGTGAAGGACGGAGACACCTACCGCTACAGCGAGCCTCAGACAGTCATGCTCGACGCCCAGCCTGAAGCTCCACAGCTTACATGGGAGAAGCAGAACTACGAAGGTCTTGCCGACGGCATCGAGATCTACAAGACCACTTCCCAGCTCAATGGCCGCAACTTCAATGCATGGTATGCGGTGGCCGACCTTTCAAAGGTGGACTTCAAGGTGACTTATCCTGAAACAACGGGGTCAAAGAAGACCGTCCAGTCGCAGGCTGAGGCAGCGGAAGGATGCCAGGTCCTCATCAACGGCGCCATCTACGGTAACTACAATATCGGCGTAATCATGACCGAAGGCCAGATGACCCAGGAATGGCATGGCGAGATCGAAGGATGCTACTGGGCTACAAACAGTCAGCTCTATCAGATCACAAGACCGATAATCGGCGTTGACAGAGATGGAAAGGCCGGAGCATATTGGGTGGGAGTCCCTCAGCAGGGAACATTCTACTACTACGACCGTCCGCAGGCCAGCGTCGTAGGACAGGCCAAGTATGGACCTGTAAGCGCTACATCACCTGTAGAAGCTGCTGATTGGGCGCCGTATTATGCAATCAGCTGCGGTCCTATGGTACTTTATGACGGAAAGGTGGCGGCAGACAACAGCATGGTCGATGACACTCATTACTATACAAACTACGAGTGCTGGGACGAATCAGGGGTCTACTCAGCTCATCCTGACAGGTCTGCTGTCGGAGTCACTGCTGACGGCAAGATAGTGCTCTTCATCTGCGACGGCCGCATTGATGCCAGCCAGGGTGCATATATGAAGGAACTCGGTCCTGTCATGAAGAGCATCGGCTGCGTACACGCGATGAACCTCGACGGCGGCGGATCCACAGGAATGTGGGTGAGCGGTGCCGGAATGATCAACTACAAGGACGGCAGCAGCTGGCGTGCAGTCAAATCTACACTCGGATTCTTCGCTAAATGATGATAAGAAAACTTTTATATACACTTGCGTTTCTCCTCCTTCTGCTCTCCTGCGGAAAGGAGGAGAAACCGGATTATGTGCGCACTCCGGTAATAGAGATGAGCTTTGAAAGCTTTTTTGAGGACGGAGTGATGATAGGCATACGCAGCATCAATACGGATGCAGTATACGGAATGGCCGTAAGACTTGGCGAGCCGGCTCCATCTGCTGAGGAAATCGCAAAGAACGGATACAAGGCAGAGGGTGACAGGCTTTTTGTGAGAGGTCTTGAGAAAGAGACCGAATACACCATCTACGGCGTCGGTGCTTTGGCCGGCGTTTTCGGCAAGATCCAGAGCTTCACCATCATGACCCCATCTCTCTACTCATGGGAAGCGTCAAGGCCTGAGATCCTTACCTTCGCCGATCTGGACCTGCTCCCTGGCGGGGTTGCAAACAAGACCCCGAAGTTCTGGGATGAGGACCGCCTGAAGCCGCATGTTACATTCACCGATTCGGACGGAAAGGAGAAATGGCTCCATGAGGCCTTCCTCTTCATCGGCGGAGTGGATGACGAGAGAGGTACAATCCTGTGCATTCCTGACGGAAAGGAGAAATCTGCAGGCAAGGATTCATGGAAAGACTTTGCCGACTACTGGCTTGCAGATGGCGGAGTCGTGGATGTACTGGACCACACCATCGCAAACGGCATTTCACGTATCGGAAAGCCTTCTTTCAAGCATAAGGTAGTGATGACCATGCCGGATCCGATAATGCTCGAATACTTCTCGGACAAGGGTTCGTCGACCACATACTGGGGTGAGGCATTCGGCCGACAGCTGGATTTCACCAACACTTCGGACCAGGTACTGGCCTACAGGTGGTTCATCGACTATGTGAGGGAGCAGTGGGACAAGGCAGCTCCTCAGAATGTCGAGCTTGCGGGATTCTACGTGCTTTCGGAGATCCTTGTAGCAAAGCCGAACGGATGGAACTACAGATACAAGCGCTGGGACCAGATACTCCCCCATGTTTCCGAGTATCTCCATGAAATGAAATACGCCCTCTACTGGATTCCATACTATCAGGCCGACGGATACGATATGACTTCGCAGCTTGGAATCGATTACACATGGCTTCAGCCTAACAAATACTGGGACTATCCTGAAAAGGAACAGAAGAAGAGCTGGAGCTGGGTGTTCAATGCGATGAACACCTATGGCCACGGTATGGAGATAGAGTTCGAGGGCTCGCACGGAGAGGCAGGATGGAGTCAGTGGGAAGCCGGAGTGGACAGGACAAGTTCATCCATCCTTGAAACCGTCCGCACATCGAATGATGCCCAGGGCACGCCGAAAGGCAAGCCAAATCCGCAGGCCGCGCGCAACAAGGCGCTGCTGCGCGAATACATGAGCGAATTCAAGAAGGCCGGACATTACGGAAAGTCCCGCATAGCCACATACTCCGGCACAAACGCCATGTATGAGCTGGCCACTTCGCCGGATGAAAAGGACCGCCAGATGTATCTGGAATACTGCAGGTTTATTGTAGAGAATCCATTGAGAAAATAACTGATTTATCATATGAAAACCATCACAAAGATTTCTATGGCTCTTGCAGCCATTCTGTTCATTGGCTGCGGCAGCCCTGAAACTGAAACCAAGAACCAGCCGTCAGCTGAATATCTGGCCCTCCAGGACAGCCTTTCGGCAGCTCCGGGATTCGTCCTTAGCGACGCTATGACTGAAGTAAAGGTCGGAGAAGACGGAACCCTCATGATCCTCAAGAATGCAGAGACCGGACATAACTATGCTTCAGGTGCCGGTATCTGGAGAGTATTCTACAATACCCACGAGGAGAAGGAGATGCAGATCGACGGCACTGAGAACAAGCCTATGGTGTCTCAGGACGGTAATACTATCACCATCGCCTACAACGACCTCGTTCACAGAGGCAAGACTCTTGACATGGATCTTATCCTCACAGTCACTCTTGAGGACGGAGCGGTAAGATTCGGTTCTGTAATCGCCAACAACGAGGCCGGAACCATCATCCGTGAGCTCCAGTACCCTCTCGTAGGCAACATGCAGCTTCCTGAAGGACACAAGCTCCTTACGACCCACACAGGAGGACAGCTCCACGACGATGCCATCGACCTCATCGTGAATGTCAACCCGAAGACCCTCTACATGAAGCCTGACCAGTATTTCCGTCAGTATGACCTTCAGTATCCTCGTCATGCAGCTTCAAACTGCTATGCTTTCGTAGGCGAGGAAGACGGTCTCTACTTCGGCAGCCACGACCAGAGCCTCCAGCAGACATGGCATGGCTTGCGCGCATATCCTTCTGCTCCAGGCTGCTTCGATCTCCTCGAAGCCGGCTTCTACCGCTATCCTAACGCGATGTGCGGCGACTCATGGAGCAACAACACCAGCATCCTGAAGCCTTATATGGGATCATGGACAGAGACCTCACGCATCTACCGTGAGTGGATGGACACATGGTGGGACAAGCAGGATGTACCTCAGTGGGTAAAGGAAATGACCGGCTGGCAGCGTATCATCTTCAAGCACCAGTACGGCGAATACCTCCGCAGATACACCGACCTTCCGGGCCGCATCAACGACTGCGGAAAGAGCGTAGGCTGCAACACTGTGCTTGCGTTCGGATGGTGGAGCGACGGTATGGACAACGGCTACCCTAACTACTATATAGACGAGACTCAGGGCGGAGAAGAGGCATGGAAGAAGGCAATTGCAGACTACCGTGCGGACGGCAACCGCCTCGTCCTCTACTACAACGGACGTCTCGTGGACCGCGAGAGCGACTGGTATATGCATGGAAACGGCAAGAAGGCCGTCAACCGGGACAACACAGGCGCAGAGTTCGCCGAGCACTATAAGTTCACCGGAGAAGGAACAGCTCTCGGATACTATGACACCCGTACATTTTCTATCGCCGACATGTCAAACCGTGAGTGGAGGGACATGCTGGTTGACTGGGCTGACAGGGCTATGGCTTACGGAGCTGACGCCGTATTCTATGACCAGCTCGGAGTTGCCGAAGAGTTCCCTAACTGGGACATCTCAGGCGAATTCCCTGTACAGGACATATACACAGGCCGCTACAAGGCTGACGCCCTCAAGGAGATCCGTGACCATATCAAGGCCATCAATCCGGAGTTCTGCCTCGGTACCGAGTGGCTCAGCGACTGTACTTCACAGTTCTGCGACTTCGTTCACATCGTAGAGTTCACAGCAGAGCCTTACAGTTTCCCTGAGTGGTTCAAGTACACCTTCCCGGAAGTGATCTGGTCTGACCGCTGTCTCCGCGACGACACAGACGTAGAGCGCAGGGCAAACAACACATTGCTTAAAGGTCTGGTCAACGACATCGAGATCTTCCGCTGCCGTGGTCTCATCGACGAGACTCCGCACTACCAGCAGTATCTCGCCCAGATCAACGCCATCCGTCACAAATACCCTGAACTGCTGCTGGGAGCAGGCCGCTTCATCCACATGGACGGCTTCACATGCTCGTCAGAAGATATCATCGCACGCGGCTACACCAACGGCAACCGCCTTGCCATCGTAGCTACTACACTCAACGAGAATGGAGCATCGGGCAAGATCTCGGTTCCGGGCTACAGCTACGTGGAATGCAGCTCGATCGGCGAGGTGACCGTCAGCTCGGAAGGCTCCGAGCTGACCCTCGGCCTCGGCCAGAACGGAATCACCGTTCTGATCTTCGAGAAATAGCGCGCTGGCGCGTACTGCGCTGATTCTCAGCGCATTGCTAAAAGTTTGTGCTCCCTTTGGGGTGCACGAACTTTTTATAAATCGCTATCGCTCAGCTGTTTACGCGCCACTAAACGTGCCGCAAAAATGCCGCTAGAATGTACCGCGGCGGGTCATACGGAAGTCGCAATGCTCCTTCCAGCTTCTCTTTTCGAGAATCATGGATGCTGCGGTGCGTCCCATCAGCTTGAAGTCGGTAGAAACCGTGGTCAGTCCGTTCAGCACCACTTCGTTGATCTCAAACTCGTTATATGAAATGATATAGACGTCCTTTCCTACCTCAAGGTTCTGTGACTTGATCTTTCTTGCCAGTGCTGCCAGACCTGATTCAAGCTGGGAATTCAAAATCAGGTAAGTTTCATTTGGAAGCACCTCTTCTGGGACGGTATGCATGAATGAGACCGGTATTTCATAATCTGCGCAGAACTTCTCGATACCTTTACTGATCATCGAACCGTAAAGACTGGAAGGAAGAGTTATTACCTTAAGTCCTGCTGAAGCCTTCAGTTTGTCAAGGCCCTGTTTCAGGCCTTCATAAATATCACTTTCAAAATCCTGATATACAGCACCATAGTTACCCGGATAGCTCTGCATCCAGTGGTCAACCATGATTAGCTTGCGGTTAGGAACCCTTGAAATGAGTTTTAATGCCTGCTGCTGCGATTTCTCATCCAACGGGAAGTGCGGGGAAATCACATAATAGTCATACTTGTCAAGACATGTATCCAGATAATATGTGAAAAGTTCCAGATTCTGGTTATGGGTCAGGATGGTGATGTCCGCATTCTCTCCGAGCTCTTCTGCTAGAGAGTTATACAGAACCTCCTTGTATATGCTGAGCTTATCAAACAGCACCAGCACCCTTGGCTTTGCATCGAGATATGTTTCCGCCACATAAAAACCCTTACCCTGCTGAGGAATAAGAAGTCCTTTTTCACGCAGAATACCATAGGTCTTCTTCACGGTCTCCTTGGATATGCCCATCTGTGCGGCAAAATCATTCATCGAAGCCACCTGCTCGCCCGGCTGAAGCTTTCCCGAGCGGATAGCTTCCTCAAACTGATCGACAAGCTGCTTGTATATAGGATTCTTGCTTGCCGTCTCTAAAATAATCTTTACTGGCATAGTCTGTATAGGTTAGAGTTTAAACGAAGGGTCATCAAATCTTAGCCTGCCTGTCTGGGCCTTAAGGCTTTCATTGAAAAGGTCAAAGGTATTGTATCCCATTGAGCGGAAGACTGTTATCAGCTTGAGACAACGCTCCCTGAACGGGAAGAAATCGCGCTGCTCCTGAGGGGTCCATCCTATCTCCGCAATAGCGAAAGTACGCGGATAAAGCATATATTCGGCATGAGCCGTATAAGGGATGAGCTCGCACCAGAGATTTCCCTGAAGGCCAAGGATATGGTGGTGATACTCCGGAGCAATGCCTTCGAGAGGATCATATTTATACACATGACGGAGCGACTGCATATGACCTACAGCCTTAGGCTCCTTCTTTATAAGGTCCTGATAATAGTCCAGATAGACATAGCTGTTCGGTGACATGATCACGTCGTGTCCCTCCGAAGAAGCCTTGATTCCGCCAGGAGTTCCTCTCCATGACATCACTACAGCCTGCTCAGGAAGACCGGTCTCTACGATCTCATCCCAACCGATGACAGTCTTTCCCCTTTCACGAAGGAACTGCTCGATATGGCGCACCATGTAGCCCTGAAGCTCGTTCTTATGCTTCATTCCTTCCTCCTGCATCCTCTTCTGGCAGTTCACGCAGACCTCCCAGTCCTTCTTCACAGCCTCGTCTCCTCCGATGTGGATGTACTTGTATGGGAAAAGCTCGATCACCTCCTCAAGCACGGTCTCGAGAAACTCGAATGTAGCATCGTTTCCTACGCAGAGGTCCCATGAGAACGGTCTTGGCTTGCCGTCCGGACCCACGCATGCTATCTCAGGATAAGCCCTGTTCACCTCCATGCTATGGCCTGGCATCTCTATCTCAGGAATTATATCTATATGACGCTCGGCAGCATATGCGACGATCTCCCTGATATCATCCTTGGTATAGAATCCGCCGTATGCCTCCGGATCCTGGGCGTTTGTAAAAGGATAGCCCTGAGCTTCCCACTCATGGTAGGTCTCCCCCTTTCTCCATGCCACATGGTCGGTGAGGTTCGGATATGCATCTATCTGAAGTCTCCATCCTGCGGCATCCGTAAGATGCAGATGCATCACGTTCATCCTCAGAAGCGCTATCGCATCGATCTGCTTCTTGACGAACTCCTTGCCCTTGAAGCTACGGGACTCGTCCAGCATGATGCCTCTATGCTGGAAACGCGGATAATCGTATACGGTACAATACTGTATCTGAGGATCAAGAAGACGCATCATCTCAAGGGTCTGGCTGGCACGGAAAGCACCTTCCTCTGTCATCGCATAGATCTTGACTCCTTTCTTTCCAACGACAAGCTCATAAGCCTCCTCCTTTGCAAAATCCGGAAGATCTTTGACCATTTCAGCGAAACGGGCCGTACCGATATATACCTTGACATCAGAACCGTCTCCCTTAAGCGCATACTGTCCCTCTCCGACAGAATACTGCACCGGCTGAGGTATGATGTCGCCAGGGTCAGAACTTGCTGACAATGAGCAGACTGAAGCAGCTAGTGCTGCTAACATTGTTGTGATTTTATTTAACATTGCAGTCTAGGGTTTAGTGAACTACAAAGATAGGTAAAAAAGACCACACCACAGCACAGTTGGACAAAAATTTGCACCCTGGACACCTAACTCATTGTCATTCATATATTTAACTAGCAACACTGTGGGTCTTTTTGCCCCACCGTGTTGCTAGTCATATCGCTGTGCATCAACGGATTACGTGTCCAGGGTGCTCTACAAAAAAGCAGCGGCCCCCGTAGGAACCGCCGCAAAATATATAAGCTTGTAACAGACGTTTCTGATTAGTTGAGCTTAAAGATTGAGAGTCCGCCACCCTGCATCTGAGCTACAATGTGGAGAGCACCGTCAACTTCTACAACTGCACAGTCACCATATGTGTTACCAGCTGAACATGAAGCTTCCTCACCTTCATAAAGAGGAGCTGTGAATACCGGCTCAGCTGCAAGTGAAGCTGCAAAGCTACCAAGGTCCTCAACCACTACGAGGTCGCAGTGAGTGTTATCAGGAAGCTGCACATAAGCGATATACTTCTTCTCATTGTGTGTGAAGAACTGGAAGCTGAATGCACCGCTAAGCTCTGGATTTGTGCTTACGACATCCCACTTTGGCCAGAAACCGCCTGAATGCTTCTCACCAGCTGTATTAGGTGTCCAGAATCCTGCAGATGTTGCTGTCGTAAGGATAGCTTCAGTAGTGCCAGGATAAACAACAACCTCTGCAAGTCCGCCACCAAATGTATCAAACCAGCAGTATTCTCTTTGGTCAGATGAAGTAGCACCATCCTTGATACCGAATGCCATCACTTTTGTACCAGACTGCGAAGCTGCATAGATCTTACCATTCTGCCAAGTACCTGATACAGCGATTCTGTCACCATACCTTCTCCAGTCTGAAACGTTTGCAACACCATCCCATCTATAAGCATGAAAAAGTACAGGATCCGCATCTGTACCGTTTGAATACGCATAGATATTGAAGTTCTGAGAGTCTGATGCAAGGTTAGTCGCGATAAGGATAGGGTCTCCAGCCTCGTTAGGAATGCAACGGAGAGCTGAAACTCCGTGAGTTCCGCCGTCCATATTAGTTGTAGAGAGTTCTTTGTATGTAGGAGTCTCATCGCCTGCAAGGAGAGATGCTACCTCAACAGCATATACCTTTGGAGCAGCATCCGATGACTGGAGGTATACATACTTTCCGTCTGAAGCCATTGTACGGTTGGCGATGCCTGGGATAAAGCTGCACCAAGCTGCTGTTCCGTTTGAATAGTATGCAGCAACGCGCTCAGCAAATGGCTTTGCTGAAGGCTGAGCTATAGTAACTGACATGAGAACCTCCTCAGTACCCTGACGTACGAAATCTACCTTAGCAGAGCGCTCCTCGCCTTCGTTCTTCTCAGCTGCGAAAGTAAGCTCGAAAGCAGACTTTGCAACTACCTGAGTAAGCCATGTAGCGTCAGCAGGGATAACAACCTCGAAATGAACGTTAGAAACACCCTTTACAACTACCTCACCACCTTCTCCCGGGATTACATAGTCAACAGCCTCAACGCTGTAAGACTCAGAAGCGAAAACTACCTTCTTGATTGAAGTCTTGCCCTCGCCGTTGTCAGCGAAAACGAGCATCTGAGCGCCGGTTGCTATATTTGAAACCTTGATCACCTCAGCCTCAACGACAGCCTCGCAAGCTACTGCAAGAACGTCAACAACTGTAGTTGCGTTAGCGCCCTTGACTGTATAAGGAATCTCAACCTCTGTCTGATCCATTGCAAGACCGACGCTTGTAGCGATCTCAAGAGAGAATGCCTCAGCAAGCGGAAGAACGAAAGAGTCACCAGGCTCACCGTTCTCGCCTACGAATGTAAATGTAACAGTTCCCTCTTCAACATTTGGAACAACTGAATCAAAGATAGACTTACCTGTAAGAGTACCTACATACTCCTTTGTTCCGTCAGGATATGTAACGTAAAGGTTTCCGTCCTCACTTGTAAATACAGGAGCCTCCTCATATACTGCAGGGCCCTGCTCACCGTTGATGAACCAGTAAAGAACACCGTCAACATCCTTTACAGTGACTGTAGGAGTCTTACCAGCCTCACCAGCTGCACCTGTAGCACCTGTAGCACCTGTGTCACCCTTCTCACCAGTTGCACCCTTCTCACCATGCTTAACAACGATGGTTGTCTCATCAGAGAAAGTGATGGTGTAACCAGTACCATCCTCAAGTTCAACTACTGACTCAACATACTTGCCTGTCTTGAGAGCCTCTGCGAGAGTCTTCATACCGGCAACGTTGAGCTCGAGAGTAGCGAGATCCTCCTCAACCTTAGTGAGGCGGTCATCGAGATTGTCGATCTGCTCCTTGATAGCAGTGTCATCATACTCAGCTGGAGTACATGCAAAAACTGCAAGACCCATCATGAGCGCGAAAAATACTTTCTTCATAAAATGAAAATTTAGTTATTGAATTGATTACTTGTGTTTTTCAGTTTAGTGTGGTGTGCTGTGGTGCAAACCGCGGCAAATATAGCAATAAAATATAAAACCCAACTCTTTTTTTTAATTTATTTGCAAATACGACTCTTCCCAGCACAATTCCTCTAAAAATTCCATTGTCACATATCCTCCTGACAACCAATAACTTAACTAGCAACACGGTGGGTCGTTTTACCCCACCGTATTACTAGTCATTTGCCTATAAATCAACGATTTACATGTCCAGGACCATCGAGGTGAAGATGAAGGAACTTCCTGATTTGTCCTGCGGAAGCACGAGTTTTCCGTTTAAGTTCCGCTAAAAGTTTGATTTTAGATGACTCTGAAGCGACCGTTACTTGTCGGGCATACATATAACCGTACTCCCGAATACATTGAATCATATCCCGATATACACCATCTGTACGAAAGAAAAACGTTTCACGAAGATCATATTCGCTTCCGGTATTGGTATTTATTGCAACCACCATTTCATCATATGAATTGTAGTAGCTGGATAGCTTATCGTAATCTATAAAACGGTATAGCCATATGATATAGTCAACCAACTGCTCTTTTTCATTATTATGCGTGATTTTTTCAAAAATCCGCCTAAGTTGCTGGTAATTAAGATATAAACCCTTTCCGTGACAAACCTTGATTTCGCTGACGGCAGATTTTAAAGCCCGGGAGGATTTCATTAAATTAATCTTTTCAGAAAACGGGTGAGAGGACTTTCCGTATGCCAGAAAGTTCCATCTATAATCCTGAGCATACAAACAAAGAAATCTCTCGACCGGATTATTGAACAAATATGAAATAGCCGTCCTGACTTTCTTAAGACCTGACTTAGGCGCACTTCCGAATCTAGGTTCAAAAAGAGGACCCTTTCTCCCGACTGCACGATTATACTCTCTGACAAATACAGAGGTGACATGATCCATGAAGAGACTCATATCTGACATGATTTCAGAAATCAAAAGGATATGAAGGTGGTCAACCATAAGGCAGAGCCCCAAGACAGATATCGGATACTTGGCAACCGTCACCGAAAAAATAGTATAGTAAACCAAATAATCTTCAGTATCATAAAAGATATTATTGCCCTGCAATGTTCTCTGGTAAATATGATTAACCTCTCCTGAATAAAATTTACGCCTTTTCATAATTCAAAACTTTTTGACAAAGGTGAAAAGAACTATCCGCGTAAAAAAAAGTTACGCGGATATTTGCAAAAAAGCGTAATAGAGCCATTTGAAACGCCGAAAATGAACCCAAAATTTGTTTGAATTTTATAAAAAATCAAACAAATTTTCACGCATCTGGTCATCTAAAAGCCTGACAATCAACAACTTGACTAGCAACACGGTGGGATAAAAATACCCACCGTGTTGCTAGTCAAATGGTTATTAATCAATAGGTTATATGTCCATAAAAATTCATGCTCAAGATATGAACAGAAATTTATATATTTGCGGAAGAAAAATTTTTAAACTATAGAAACATGAAACGCTTTTTTAAAATCATCGTTGTGGCAGCAGTCGCTCTTTTCGCTACGGAAGCAACAGCTGACGCACAGCTCCTGAAGAACCTCTTCAAGAAGAACACTACAAACACTGAAACAACAACAGCGACAGAGACTACGACAGCAACTACTAACGGACAGGCAGCAGGCGTAGCCCTAAAAGGACTCTACACACAATATAAGGCAGACGGTAAGTTGGACATGGGCAATCTTACAAACCTTATGAACCTCGCAACTCTTGCAAGTAATGTACAGGGCCTTAAAGGTCAGACAAACAAGTCTGCATTCTACAAGGACTTCGCAACAGGACTTGTACTCGGTTCAAATAACCTGGTGACCAGCTCAAACTCAACTTCAGTAATGAACGGTCTCTCCAACCTTGTAAATAATGTCGATCTTTCCGGACTTACTGGAAAAGCAGAGAGCGCGAGTTCTTCTATTACAGAAAAACTTACATCATCATCCGGTAAAGCGACTACAGCTATAGAAAATGCGAACGAAATCGCAACATCTGTGTCTAATATCCTGAATCTGTTCAAGAAATAGACATACATATAACATATAAAAAGCGACCGGATCATCACTGACCCGGTCGCTTTTATATTTATATGTTTACTTATCTTCCAGAATAAGATGAACTCCTGTTTCTTCAGTCCATTCAAGATAGAAATAACGACTCTTTGAGAGAACAAGATTTACATAATCAGGAGACTGTTCCTGTTCTGTTTCGGTCTTCTTGACAACCAATAAGCTGACAGTCTGGTTTATATACTGCTCAGGAACTACCCAATAATAATATCCGTCTTCTTCACCATGGTACGCCGTGCCTGGCCACTCTGCGCCTGCAAAAATCTGATCACCATTGCTGTCCCAGCACCAAAGGTATGTCCATCCCCATGAATTGCTAAGATAAATTCTGACTTCCGTCGCAGGAGTATCCGGCACCACCGGCTGATCCTCAGGGAGTTCCACCTCAACATCATCCTGGCTGAAATTGAGTTCGTTATCAGCAACCCAGTCAGTAATCTCCGGAGTGAATGAAGTATAGATGCTTTCAGTTGAAACTGTAACGGTAGCTGTGCTTACCTTACCAGAAGCAAATACAACTTCCTCAGCAAGAACAAATGTGAACTGCTTGCCGGAAGCTGTCGTAAGAGCAAGCTTTGGAGAAGCGGTCTGAGGAGCAACGATAAGCTGCCATGTATTGTCACCACTCTTATATGCCTTGATAGTACCGGTTGAACCTGTAGCAGTCAAAGTCTCCTGCGGGTCAGCAGTAGCATATGAAACCTCACCCTTTACATCAGTGAACCAGAGCTGCTCGATTTCCTCTCCGAGCTGGTTGTCGACTGTCACGACGATCTTGGAAAGAGCATGCTTGAAAGGAAGAGTAACAGCATCTGCTGTAGGCTTTGATTTTGTGACAGCAAGCATAAGGTCTGACATAGCATAACCTGTCTTTGCAGACTGATCGGCATTTACAAGGAATGACTGATTCTCAGCATATCCTTCCATAGTCTCAGAACAAGGATAAACTGCTGTAATGACTGCCTCAAGCTCAGTATCCTCATACCACTCATTAGCTACCGCAGCTGTGAGGGTTCCATTGTTATAGGTATACTTTGCATTGTAGAGATAGCACTCAGGGTTGAAGATGTTCACACCGATCTCATCTCCATTCTCAAATGCAGTATCCGTCGCTTTTGTGAACTGATAAAGCGAAGCAGTAAAATTGATCGGAAGTTTCTCCGATGGTGCAGGAGTCGGCACTTCCGGCTTCTCCTGACATGCAACCGCAAGTACAAGCGCAGCTGTTGCAAAAAGTGATCTGAATTTCATTTTGATTTTTTTGTTTATTGGTTAATCATTATTCCATCCCTGTGCCTTCATAGGCAGCTCTACGCCGTCAGGAGTGACAACGACAGCTCCTACCTCAGGCTTGGCCAGATGACCGATGATATCGAATGTCTGGAAATCGTGGCGGAACTTGTCATGTTTACCGATCGGAATCGTAAACAGCAGTCTGTAATCCTCTCCGCCGTTAAGTGCAGCTGAAATAGGATCGATGTTCATTTCCTTTCCCAGATCAAATGTCTTACCTGCAAAAGGAAGCTTATCTACGTAAATCTTTGCGCCAAGTCCGCTGTCTCGTACAAGTCGTTTCACAGCATCTGCAAGACCTCTTGTCACAAGGTAGCCATATGAAGGCATGATCTCAGCATCCTCAATCTGCTTGATAATCAACGGATTGATCTGTGGTCTCAGATACACACCTACGAGATTCTTATAAGCCTCAAGGTCCGGCTGAGCCTTTGCCTGGGCACTTTCCTCGAACTTGCGTTTTTCCCTTTCCAGCACCTGAAAACCAAGATATGCAGCTCCGAGATTGTCTGAAACGCATATAAGGTCCATGCTCTTTGCCGCAGGACGACGCTTTGCCATCAGAAGCGAGGTCTCGCCTGAAGCAGAAATGCTTACTGTAAGTCCGTTTGGAGACGGAACCAGATCAAGGGAAACATCCTTGTAACCGTGCTCACGGGCCGCAGCGACCACGCCATCCCATACCTCCTTTATCTGAGCAAAATCCAGCTTCGAAGAAATGCCTACACGCACATCCATGGTGCGCGGATGCGAAAACTCAGCGTATAACTCGCCCGTTACCGCCGTCACACACTTATAACCCAGATGCTTCAGTGGAAAATATATAAGGTCGAAATCAATACCTTCAATGAAAACACGTGACTGCGTGCTTATGAATGATTTGCCGGAAGTCTCGAAGAAACATGTCTTATAAGGCTTATATGGTGTTCCTTCGTATAATTTAGCAATTGCCTCGACCCTGCCGAGATCTGAAAAACGTTCTTCTGCCATATCTGTTGAATAATTAGCTCACAAAAATAGGAAAAATAATCATTACCTTTGCCCACCTGTAAAATATTCAGTCATATGAGACATTTTTCCCTACTACTGACAGCTGCTGCACTCCTGTTTATTTCATGTACAAATACCGATAAGATGACTGCTGACGAAAAAGCAGCCCATAAACTCGCTGCACGAATAGTTCCCGAATATGCGGATGATATCAGGTTCATTCAGACCGGAGACAGCCTGGATGTATTTGAGCTCGTCACAGAGAAAGGAAAACTGACAATCAAGGGAAATAATGCCAACTCCATGGCCGTAGGCCTCAACCACTACCTCAAGAACTACTGCGACGTGACCGTTTCATGGCATGCCTTCGACCCGGTCGAATACCCGGAGAAAATGCCTGCTGTAGACTCACTCATTCGAATAGAAGCCCGCACACAGGAGCGTTTCTTCCTCAACTACTGCACATTCGGCTACACCATGCCATGGTGGAAATGGGAAGACTGGGAAAGGATCATCGACTGGATGGCGCTGAACGGAGTGACAATGCCGCTTGCAACCACAGGTCAGGAAGCCATCTGGCAGAAGATCTGGATGGAGCACGGACTTAGCGACGAGCAGGTTCGCAGCTACTTCACCGGCCCGGCACACCTCGGATGGCACCGCATGTGCAACATCGACGGCTTCGACGGACCTCTGCCACAGGGATGGATCGACTCGCAGGTGGAACTCCAGAAAAAGATCCTGCAAAGGGAAAGGGAACTGAACATGACACCTGTTCTTCCCGCATTCTCAGGACATGTTCCTCCGCAGCTTCATGAGATATATCCGGATGCAGATATCACAAAGGTGAAAGGCTGGGCAGGATTCCCTCAGGAGAATCTCTGTCATTTCCTCTCCCCTATGGATCCGCTTTTCGCACAGATCCAGAAGGAATATCTCGAGGCTCAGACTGCACTTTTCGGCACCGACCACATCTATGGCGTGGACCTTTTCAATGAAATCGAAGCACCGTCATGGGATCCCGAAACCCTTGCGGCCATGTCACGTGGCACCTACGAATCAATGGCGGCAGTGGACCCTGAAGCCAAATGGCTCCAGATGGGCTGGATGTTCTTCTATGACCAGAAGCACTGGACTCCTGAAATCATCAAGGCCTATCTCGGTGCAGTGCCTCAGGGCAAGGTCATCCTTCTGGACTATTATCTCGAAAATACCCTTGTATGGAAACATACCGAGAGTTTCTACGGCCAGCCTTACATCCTCTGCTATCTGGGCAACTTCGGCGGAAACACGCGCCTTGCTGGGCATTTCCGCCAGACCGGAGAACGAGTTGAGGACACATATGCAAACGGCGGGGACAACCTCATCGGAATAGGATCGACACTGGAAGGATTCGGAGTCAACCAGTTCATGTTCGAATATATGTTCGACAAGGCGTGGAAGACCGGAATATCCGATGACCAGTGGATAAGCAAGCTTGCTTCGCGCCGCCTGGGGCGTCCGGAAACCTCGGCCGAAGAGGTCTGGAAGACCCTCTGCGACAGCGTCTACATCCGTGGTTCATTCTCGTCGCAATGCCCTCTTACATGCGGAAGACCATGCCTGGAAGGCTTCTGGCATTGGACCGCGATCCACACCGAACGCTATGACAATGCCATCCTCGTCAATGCCTGGAAAAAGCTGATGGAAACTCCTTCCGACAGGGATTCGTACATATTCGATATCGTAAATCTTGGCACACAGGCCCTCGGAAACCATTTTGCAGTTCTTCGTGACGAACTCACTGCAGCCTACCGCGCAGGTGATGTTGATGAGGTCCGCGCAGTGGGAGCCCGTATGCAGGAGCTGCTGGACGATATCGACGCCCTCGCTGCATGCCATCCTCAGCTACGACTCGACAAATGGATTTCCGACGCAGAATCATTTACAACCAACGAAGAGGAAAAGGCCTATTACGCGCGTAACGCGCGTACCATAATATCCACATGGGGACGCAAATGCAACATCCGCGACTATGCCACACGTCAGTGGAGCGGCTTCGTGCAGTCATACTGCGCACCTCGCTGGGCAAGGTTCGTCGAGGAACTGCAGGCGTGCCTGGAAGAAGGACGCGAATATGACCAGGCTGCATTCTTCAAATGGTGCGAATCCTTTGAAGACAACTGGGCCATCAACGGCGCCGACATACAGTACCGCCAGCCATCCGATCCCCTCACCCTCTCGAAATCCCTGGCCGAAAAGTGGTTTGTGAAATAACGCATAGTATTCATTGAAATCATTTCGTAGATGATTTTTAATTTATATATTTGCATTTAAACTGCAGATTTTCCAAGAAAATCCGCAATACAATTTCGGATTTTCTAAAAATATCCGCTTTAATACTTAAGATTTTGATATATGTACGAGAGGATTTTTGACATAGAAAACAGACTTGATGAGGGTATGTTTCTCTTTGGAGCACGACAAGTCGGCAAATCAACTTTATTAAAGAAAAGATTTCCACAGGCTGTATACATAGACCTTCTGGATTCCGACTTAAGGAAACGTTTCAAGCAGAGTCCGGCATTATTCAAAGAGATGCTGATCAAGTATCCACCTGAAACTCTGATTATTGTTGACGAGATTCAGAAAGTCCCAGAGTTACTGGACGAGATCCATTCATTAATGGTCGATTATGGTCTTTTCTTTATCCTAAGTGGATCAAGCGCAAGGAAAATCAAAAAGAGTGGAGCCAACCAACTTGGAGGCAGAGCTATTCCAGAGACCCTTTTCCCTCTCGTCAGCACAGAGATCACCGACTACGACTTAAATAAAGCTATCCAAAATGGTTTAATTCCGCGACATTACGCAGTACAGAACGCAAAGAACCGTCTTAAGGCTTATATATCCTTATACCTGAAGGAAGAAATAATAGAAGAAGCTGCTGTCAGAAATGTAGAGAATTTCGAAAGATTCATGGAAGTTGCAGCCATTTCCGATGGCGAGATCATAAACTATGAGAACATAGCAACCGACTGTGGAGTTTCCGCAAATACAATAAAATCATATTTCCAAATCCTTTACGATTCTCTCATAGGATATGAAATACCAGCATACAGAAAGGTAATTAAGAGAAAACTCACCCAAGCCCCGAAATTCTATTATTTCGATGTAGGTGTAGCAAACTATCTGACGCACAGACATCAATTGGAACCAGGTACTCCAGAATACGGACACGCTTTCGAACATCTGGTAATGCAGGAGATTATTGCCTACTTAGGGTATAAAGGAAATCTCGACCAGTTGTCATATTGGCATGCATACACAGGAGAAGAGGTAGATGCAGTAATAGGAGACGCACGCATTGCGATCGAGATGAAATCGACTGATAATGTCCAAAAGAAACACACAAATGGGCTGAGAGACTTTGCTCAAGAGCACCCGAACGCCAGATTAATTCTGGTCTCTAGGGATAAGATTACAAGAAGGCACAGTAACATCGACCTTTACTATGCCACCGACTTCTTCAAGGCACTCTGGAATGGCGAAATAATTTAAAGAATATCGTCATACTTACAATCAGGTAATGCATGATGACCCCAAGTGCTCCGGCTTAGGTGCAGACCATACTTTTTTTTTAAAAAAAAGATCCGGTTCTTGTTATAAGTACCGGATCTTATGATATATGTTACCTGTTTTCTTTATTTCAGTTTCTTGAGGATGTTGCTGAGGTTCACTTCCTTGGCGATGATTGCGTGGAGATCTTCGATCTTTAGGCGCTCCTGCTGCATGCTGTCACGATGACGGATGGTCACGCAGCGGTCGTTGAGTGAATCGTGGTCGATGGTGACGCAGAACGGTGTTCCGATCGCGTCCTGACGACGATATCTCTTACCGATCGAGTCCTTCTCGTCATACTGGCAGTTGAAGTCATACTTGAGTTCATCCATGATCTCTCTTGCGAGCTCTGGAAGGCCGTCCTTCTTGATGAGAGGAAGCACTGCAACCTTTACCGGTGCGAGCGGCGCAGGGATGCTGAGGACTACGCGGCTCTCGCCGTTCTCAAGCTGCTCCTCCTTGTATGAGTGCGAAAGCACCGCAAGCACCATACGGTCAACTCCAATAGAAGTCTCCACAACGTATGGAACATAGTTCTCGCCGAGCTCAGGATCGAAGTACTGAATCTTCTTTCCAGAGAACTTCTGGTGGTTTCCGAGGTCGAAATCTGTACGTGAGTGGATACCCTCAAGCTCCTTGAATCCGAATGGGAAGCGGAACTCGATATCTGTAGCGGCATTTGCATAGTGAGCGAGCTTGTCATGATCATGGAAACGGTAGTTCTCGTCACCCATACCAAGAGCCTTGTGCCATGCCATACGGTTTTCCTTCCACTTTGCAAACCAGTCGAGCTCTGTGCCTGGCTTGATGAAGAACTGCATCTCCATCTGCTCGAACTCCCTCATACGGAAGATGAACTGACGTGCGACGATCTCGTTTCTGAATGCCTTACCGATCTGAGCGATACCGAAAGGTATCTTCATGCGGCCGGTCTTCTGCACGTTAAGATAGTTAACGAAGATACCCTGTGCAGTCTCAGGACGGAGATAGATCACGTTAGCGCCTTCTGTCACGCTACCCATCTGGGTGCTGAACATGAGGTTGAACTGACGCACTTCTGTCCAGTTCTTTGTTCCAGAGATAGGACATGCTATCTCGCAGTCGATGATGATCTGACGGAGCTCATTGAGGTCATTTGCATTGAGGGCGTCAGCCATTCTCTGGCGTACCTCGTCGATCTTCTTCTGGTTGCGCAGGACGTTAGGGTTCGTAGCCTTGAACTGAGCCTCGTCGAATGCCTCGCCGAACTTTCTCTTACCCTTCTCAACATCCTTCTCGATCTTCTCCTCGAGCTTGCCGATGTAGTCCTCGATGAGAACGTCAGCGCGATATCTCTTCTTCGAATCCTTGTTGTCGATGAGAGGGTCGTTGAATGCTCCTACGTGGCCTGATGCCTCCCATGTGCGTGGATGCATGAAGATCGCTGCGTCGATACCCACGATGTTCTCGTGAAGTCTTGTCATAGCCTCCCACCAATACCTCTTGATGTTGTTCTTGAGCTCAGAACCGAGCTGACCATAGTCATAAACAGCTCCGAGACCGTCGTAGATCTCACTTGAAGGGAAAATGAATCCATACTCCTTGCAGTGAGCTACGAGAATTTTGAAAAGTTCTTCCTGTGTCATAATAGTATTATAGTTTTTAATTCATATTCATTCCAAAGATCCTTCGCTGACGCTCAGGATGACATGCGAATCTCGTTTAATGGGATCATCACGAAATCCCTATCATACATATGCTTATGCGGAACCGTAAGTTCCTCACAATCAATCTTGTTGTCGCCGAACAGCAATATATCTATGTCTATAGGCCGGTCGGAATATATCCTCTCACCCTTTT
Organism: Candidatus Cryptobacteroides sp.; assembly: GCA_045539015.1. Taxonomy (GTDB): domain Bacteria; phylum Bacteroidota; class Bacteroidia; order Bacteroidales; family UBA932; genus Cryptobacteroides. The sequence continues at coordinate 8,808 of JAZQEN010000097.1, read as the reverse complement.
CGTCGTATTGAGGCTTTCCTGTCCTGCCAAGCCTCCTCTCTATATCCTTGCAGATTTCCAGGATCATCAGTCCCTCCGCCTCTGGATTATATCCTTTCCTCAACCTCAGCTGATAACGGACCGCTGCATTTAAAAATTTTCCTTCAGACTCAAATCCCCACGGTTCTGTCTCCAGAAGCGAAGAAACTGCCGTATATGGCGTTCCGAGCTCCACATTAAGCAAAGATATCGCATCCTCGATATTTTTAGCCCTGTCACCCTGATTTGAGCCTAATGAAAGGTATAAATCTACTGTCTCCCACTCGTTGTCAGCAGTGCTGCCATCCCTCTCCCCTTCAGACCTTCAGTCTTCATCAAGTCCGAGTTCGACCAATGCCTCTTCACTCATCCTGCTCTTGTCCCAAACAGGCTCGAACACCAGATCCACCCTCACAGTCACAACTCCCGGAACATCAGCTACAGCTGTCCTCACCTGCTCTACCACATAGTCTGCCATAGGACAGTTCGGTGCAGTAAGAGTCATCTGAACATACACATTATGTTCATCATCCACCTTCACCTCGTAAATAAGGCCAAGGTCATACACATTCACCGGAATCTCAGGGTCATAAACCTGCCTGAGAGCCATGATTATATCTCTTTCAAGTCTCATTCGTCTTTCTTTATCTTCTTCTGCAACTTCTGCAGATTTTCTTTTAATCCAGTCTTTCAGTCCCATATCAAATAGATTTCTCCACTCGCTTCGCTCGGTCGAAATGACAAATTAGCTTCGCTCGGTCGAAATGACAGGTTGGCAAATTGGCTTCGCTTATAGTCATGCCAAGTCATCGTCGATTATAGTAATAACAAGTTATCGTCGCTTATCGTCATGTCAAGTTGGCATCGTTCAGTCGAAACGACATGTCATTCCGAGCTTGTCGAGGAATCTATATATTACTCTTTGCCACTTCTCTGATTTTAGCAATCATCGAAACCAGTCCGTTAGCCCTTGTCGGCGAGAGGTTCTCCTTGAGCCCGATCTTTTCAACAACCGAAAAGTCAGACGAAAGAATCTCCTGCGGAGTACGTCCGGAATATAATCCGATCAACAGGGATATTATTCCCTTTGTAATTATAGCATCACTGTCAGCATTGAAGACAATCTTTCCATCTTCAAGCTTATAATCAAGCCATACCCTTGACTGACAACCCTTTATAAGCTTATCATCAGTCTTTGCAGACTCAGGATAGTCCTTAAGTGACTTTCCAAGCTCTATCAGGTATTCATATTTGTCAAGCCATTCTTCATACATCGAGAACTCCTCGACAATGGCGTTTTCAGCTTCTATCAGTGTCATTTCCTTATCTATTAGATTGCCTGCCAAGCCGGCAACGACGTGTTATCGTCTTGCTTGACTTATGTTATCGTCATGCACGACCTATAGTATCGTCATGCACGACCTGATCGGGCATCTTAAATCAACATATCAATTGCCTTGTTCAAGCACTTCACAAAATACTCTGCTTCCTCCATCGTGTTGTACGGCGCCAGGGAAACACGGAGCATTCCCGTCACTCCAAACCTGTCCATAAGCGGCTCCGCGCACATCTGTCCGGATCTTACAGCAATCCCCATCTTATCAAGAATAAGAGCCAGATCTTCGTGATGCACACCTTGAACCGTGAATGAAAAAAGAGGAATCTTATCCTCATTTGTTCCACGAGGAACACCATACAATCTTATCCTTGGATCATTAGTGAAATAATCCAGCAAGTAATTCTTTATTTTATCATTATATTTTACTAACTCATTATCATTCAATAAGTTAACGAATTCTAAAGCCGGCTTCACCGTAGCTGCTGAAGCAAAATTCTGTGTGCCGGCCTCGAACTTCATCGGAAGCGGAGCATAAGTAGTTTCCTTGAATGAAACAGTTCCGACCATCTCCCCTCCACCCATATATGGAGGCATGGCATCCAGCCATTTCTTCTTACCATAAAGTACTCCTGTACCTGTAGCGGCATATAGCTTATGACCAGAAAATACATAGAAATCACAATCCAGATCCTGCACATCAACCTTGCAATGAACAGCACCCTGTGCGCCGTCGACAAGGACCGGAACTCCCCTGGTGTGACATTTATATATGATTTCCTTTATAGGATTGATCAGTCCAAGAACATTAGAGATGTGGGTAACTGCCACGATCTTTGTTCTCTCAGTGATGAGATCATCAAGTCTGTCAATCATGAGATATCCTCTGTCATCAACAGGCAAAACCTTCAGAAGCGCGCCCTTACGCTTACACATCATCTGCCATGGAACAATGTTGGAATGATGCTCTGCCTCAGTTACAATAACCTCGTCGCCTTCCCCGACAAAGGCCTCACCATAGCAGAAAGCAACCAGATTAACAGCAGCCGTAGTACCGCTCGTAAAGACTATTTCCTCTCTGAATTCAGCATTGAGAAACTCACGGACCGCATCCCTCGCAGCCTCATAGGCTTGGGTAGCTTCATCTGCAAGACGATGTACAGCACGGTGAATATTTGCGTTTGATCCGGCACTTATTCTATTCCACTCATCAAGTACAGTCTGCACACGCTGACTGGTAGCAGCATTGTCAAAATACACAAGATCCTTTCCATACACCTTACGCGAAAGTGCTGGAAACTGAGCCCTTATATCATTAACATTCATTTATTTCACCAGTTACGCAAATAGCCTGCAAATTTAGCAAAAACAATCTTTCTTTTACAGGATTTTATCATAATTTTGCAGGTACGATAAATAAAAGCACGATGATAGACTATATTAAGGGAAAAATAGAGGAATTGACTCCAACAGAAATGACGCTGGAGTGTTATGGAATTGGATATAAGATCCTGATTTCACTCCAGACATATGAAGCGCTGAATGGCAAGGATGAAACTAAAGTTTACATTCACCATTACCTTCGCGAAGACGAGGAACTATACTATGGATTCGCATCAAAAGACGAAAGAGAACTGTTCAGATTACTGATAGGAGTTTCAGGAATCGGAGCAGCGACAGCACGAATGATGCTCTCATCTCTTAGTTCGGATGAAATAAGAAATGCTATTCTATCTGAGGACATAAACAAGATAAAAAGCATTAAAGGAATCGGTCTTAAGAGTGCCCAGAGACTTATTCTGGAACTTAAGGATAAGGTTGTAAAAGGTGCTGGATCGGATAACACGGTACTATTCTCCCCTACCACAAATGGAGCTGCAGAAGAAGCAACTACAGCACTTGTACTCTTAGGATTTACCAAAGCAAATGTAAACAAAGCTGTAGCAGCAGTACTCAAGGAAAAACCAACTGCTACACTTGAAGAAATTATAAAACTTGCCTTAAAGAAATTGTAAGCAGTTTTCTAAAAACGAGACTTACTATAAAATTAAATACGTATTTAAAAATAAAAGTGTTCCACGTGGAACATTTTTATTAATTAAAGGATACCTATCGCAAGATAAAGAAGATCAAATTATCTACCAAAGTAAACCAGCAGAACAGATATATCAGCAGGCGAAACCCCAGATATCCTGGACGCCTGTGCGATGGTTCTTGGAGAGTATCTCTTCAGCTTCTGACGACACTCTATAGAGAGACTCTCTACTCTATCAAAATCGAAATCCTCAGGTATAGTCAGGTTTTCGAGCCTCATTATCTTGTCTGCCATCTGCTGCTCACGCTGAATATAGCCCTTATATTTTATAGATATCTCTGAAGAATCTAAAATCTCACGCTTATAATTTTCACGGATTTTCTCATCAAGACAATCTTTATCCAGCATAGATACAGGATACTCTGTATTATACTGAAGAATGTATAAAGCATCCTGATATGATAAATTATCAGAATAATCTTTTGATATATAATTACTTAATTCAGTATACTTATTGTAATTAATCAAATTAATATATCTAACATCACTATAAAACAATGAGTTAAGTGGAGAACTAAATTCAGAATCGGGATTTATATTGAATTTATTAAAAGTTCCACGTGGAACTAAATTAAATAATTTTTCAATTTCTGTCTGTGGTCTTGAAATCAATTCTGCAATTCTCTTCCTTGAATCAATCGGTGAGGATGCGACAGACTGAAGATAATCATTCACTGATTCAGGTTTGACAGCTGCATCATAGAAGAATTGATTAAAACGATCAACTGACTCATACTTTCTCATAGTATAATCATACCTGAAACGGTCTGCAAGACCAACTTGATACGACATCGGAGTCAAACGCAAATCAGCATTATCCTGCCTTAAAAGTATACGATACTCTGCACGTGAAGTGAACATTCTGTATGGTTCATCTACTCCCTTCGTAATAAGATCATCAATAAGGACACCAATGTAAGCCTGATCTCTCTTAAGAATGAACGGATCCTTGCCGGCAACCTTCAGATGTGCATTAATTCCGGCCATAAGTCCCTGAGCAGCAGCCTCTTCATAACCGGTTGTTCCGTTCACCTGACCAGCAAGATACAGATTTTCAATAACTTTTGACTCCAGAGTAGGCTTAAGGAGAGTTGGATCAAAGTAATCATATTCAACAGCATATGCCGGTCTGAATACCTTTGCTTTTTCCATTCCCTTTATATGGTGCAGAGCCTCCATCTGGACATCTAGCGGAAGAGAAGAAGAGAACCCCTGGAGATAATACTCATTTGTTCCCCTACCCTCGGGTTCAAGGAAAAGCTGATGTTCCGTCTTGCCGGCAAATGTTCTCAACTTATCCTCAATACTAGGACAATATCTCGGTCCTATACCTGTAATCAAACCAGAGAATAAAGGAGAATCTGAAAATCCGCTTCGGAGAATATCATGAACCTGCTCATTAGTATGAACAACAAAACAAGGAAGCTGAGGAGTTCCGTTCTGAGCAGTTGATAGAAAAGGCAGATATGAAAACTTGTCAGGATTCTCGTCTCCGAACTGGTGAAGCATCTTCGATGTATCAACAGAAGAAATATCGATTCTTGGAGGAGTACCTGTTTTCATTCTTGCTGTCTTCACTCCCCTTTCAAGAAGCTGCTCGGTCAGACCATGAGAAGGAAGCTCACCAATTCTTCCACCTTCAAACATAGTACGACCAATGAACATCTTTCCTCCAAGGAACGTTCCGGCTGTCAGAATAACCGTCTGAGAATTGAAAATTGCTCCGGTAGTCGTACAAACCCCCGAAATTTTTAAACCATCGAAAAGAAAACTTGTTACTGTATCTTGGTAAATATCTAATTTACAGGCACTTTCGAGGATTTTTCGCCAATATAAAGAAAACTGGATTTTATCACATTGAGCTCGAGGACTCCACATTGCAGGACCTTTCGAACGATTCAACATCCTGAACTGAAGAGTAGATGCATCAGTGACAATACCAGTATAACCACCAAGTGCATCAATCTCCCTGACGATCTGACCTTTGGCAATGCCACCGATGGCCGGGTTACATGACATCTGGCCAAATTTGTTCATATCCATAGATATCAACAATACCGAAGAACCCATTCGGGAAGCAGCCATCGCAGCCTCACACCCGGCGTGCCCTCCCCCGACTACTATAACATCATAATACTTCTGCATCTTAAACCAACTCCCTTAAAGAAAGATAATAATTTTCCTTCTTGCGCATTTCTGCAATATCCTCATCGCAATGATCATCATATCCTATAAGATGAAGGATACCATGCACTATAACCCTATTCAGTTCATCTTTAAAGTCTGCACCATACTCGACTGCATTTTCGCGAACTGAATCGACACTGATGAAAAGATCACCAGATAACTTATCACCCTGACAATAATCAAAAGTGATTATATCAGTAAAATAATCGTGCTGGAGAAATTTTTGATTGACATCGAGGATATAATTATCTGAACAGAAAATGATGGAAATCTCGCCGATACGACGTATTTCGCTCTCTGCAACCAGACGAAGCCATCGGTTGTTGAGTGTTTTACCTTTAAAAATGAAATCAGTGTCTTCGAAATAATATGATATCATATGGTGGAATTTTATGCAAAACTACAAAATGTATAAAAAGTTTGAAATAAAAAATATAATTTCTAACTTTACCGGGCAAAACTAGAATACAAAATTACAAACAAATATGGAACTCAAAAAGTCACCAAAAGCAAATCTGGAGAATAAGAAACTGCTCTTCCTTGAAATTGGACTTATCGTATCTTTAGGTATCACATTGTTTGCATTCAATTACACAACAAAGGATGTGAACACTAATACATTGGAAGATAATCAGGTAGCTGATGAAGTTGAAGAAGTAATGATTACTCATGAACTCGATACTCCTCCACCTCCACCTGTAGAAGTTCCTGAAATTTCATTCTCTGACCAGATTGAAATCGTGGATGACGATATCGTAGTAGAAGACCTCGTGATTGACTCGGAGGATGACGAAAATTTCGAAGTAGTCATTTTCGACTATCAGGAAGAAGTAGTCGAGGAAGTGGTTGAAGAAGAGGCTATTCCTTTCCAGCTCGTTGAGGAGAAACCTTCATTCCAGGGCGGAGATGCAAACCAGTTCTCAAAGTGGGTGAACCAGAGACTTGTATATCCTGAAATTGCAAAGGAAAATGGAGTACAGGGTCGTGTAACTCTTCAGTTTACAGTTGAGAAGGACGGAACAGTTACCAAGGTTAAGGTACTCCGTGGAGTTGACCCTTCACTTGATAAGGAAGCTGTCAGAGTAGTATCACAGTCTCCTAAGTGGAAGCCAGGAAAGCAGAGAGACCGTGCAGTGCCTGTAACATACACATTCCCTGTTATCTTCCAGTTGAGATAATTAATTAAATTTCAAATACTTATAAGGCCGACCAAAGCAATTGATCGGCCTTATTTTTTCTAAGAAATATGGCTAAAATAATAGAAGAACAACATCAGGAAAAAGCGGTTTTCGTAGGTGTCATCAAGCAAGGAGATGATGAACGCCAGGTAATGGAATACCTTGATGAACTTGAATTCCTAGCTGAGACAGCGGGCGCTATAGGTGTAAAGAAATTCATCCAGAAAGTTGACCGTCCTGACTCAAGAACATATATACGAAGCGGTAAGCTCCAGGAAATAAGAGAATATATCGAGGAAAATGAAATAGAAGTAGTAATCTTCGATGACGAGCTCTCCCCTACGCAGCTTAGAAACATTGAACGTGAGCTGAATATCAGAATTCTGGACAGAACTAATCTTATTCTGGATATTTTCGCTCAGAGAGCAAAGACAGCATACGCCAAGATGCAGGTAGAACTAGCTCAGTATCAATATCTTCTCCCAAGACTTACAAGGATGTGGACCCACCTTGAAAGGCAGAAAGGAGGAATCGGAATGCGTGGTCCGGGAGAGACACAGATAGAGACAGACCGCCGAATAATCCAGGATAAGATATCAAAACTGAAGGAGCAGCTGAAGAAGGTGGATAAGCAGATGGCTTCACAGCGCGGAAACAGGGGTTCTTTAGTCCGTATTTCACTCGTCGGGTATACAAACGTAGGAAAGAGTACCTTGATGAATTTATTGGCTAAAAGCGACGTTTTTGCGGAAAATAAACTGTTTGCCACCTTGGACACTACAGTACGCAAGGTAGTGATTGAAAATGTGCCTTTCCTGCTCAGTGATACGGTAGGATTCATACGTAAGCTGCCTCATCAGCTGGTAGAGGCATTCAAGAGTACGCTGGACGAAGTAAGAGAGGCTGATATACTTATGCATGTTGTAGATATATCACATCCTAACTTCGAGGATCATATAAGGGTAGTGGAGGAAACTCTTAAGGATATAAAAGCGATCGATAAACCTATCTTCGTTGTATTCAATAAGATAGATGCCTATAGATATGAAGAGTATGACGAGTTCTCTCTGGAGCCTAAAAAGCAGATAAACTATACTCTTGAGGAGTTCAAAAACAGCTGGATCGCAAAAGAAAACACGCCTTGTATATTCATTTCAGCACGTGAAAAGATAGGTATAGATAAACTCAGGGGAGACCTATATAAGATGGTAGCGGAAATCCATGCAGGACGCTATCCTTTCGACAATTTCCTGTGGTAATAGACAGGCTGATATCAATCTGGCGATAAATAGATAAAAAAAGAGCTAACTGAGTACAGTTAGCTCTTAATTATTTATTATTCAGACTATTAGTCGTGAATCTTTGCTTTAAGGAATTCACGGTTAAGGCGAGCGATATGAGATACAGTAATGTGCTTAGGGCACTCCATCTCACATGCCTTTGTGTTTGTACAAGCACCGAATCCGAGCTCGTCCATCTTTGCTACCATTGCCTTTGCACGTCTAGCACCCTCAACCTTACCCTGTGGAAGAAGGGCGAGTGAGCTGACGCGGGCAGCAACGAAGAGCATTGCAGAACCGTTCTTACATGTAGCTGCACATGCACCGCAACCGATACAAGCAGCAGCATCCATGCTTTCCTCAGCCTTAGCCTGTGGGATAGGAATAGCGTTTCCATCAGGAACACCACCTGTACCTACAGATACATAACCACCTGCCTGGAGGATCTTGTCATAAGCCTGACGGTCAACAACAAGGTCCTTGATTACAGGGAAACCTGCGCTTCTCCAAGGTTCGATAGTGATAGTGTCACCATCCTTGAATTTACGCATATGAAGCTGGCATGTAGTAACTTCATCGTCTGGTCCGTGTGCACGGCCGTTGATGTAAAGTGAACATGCACCACAGATACCTTCGCGGCAGTCGTGATCGAATGAAACAGGACCGCTGCTCTTGCATCCCTTCTCGACAGCTACCGGATCTACACCCTCAGCA
>JAZQEN010000096.1:0-2018 GCA_045539015.1 Candidatus Cryptobacteroides sp. | reverse complement strand
CGCAAGGGATAAGCTCCATGACGTGCTGGAGAGGAGGTATACCCATGGAAGATCGCAAGGATAAGCAAATCGTTCAGCAGGTATTTGATTCCTCCCTGTCCGGCATTCAGGACGATCCCTGGATGGCGCAGCGTGTGCTGAGCAAGGCACATGAAGCGCCTGGAACAGGAGGATTTATTGTGAAAAAGAAAATGTCCGCAGGTCTGATCTTCGCTATTGTGATGATGCTACTGACTGTGACTGCAGTAGCGGCTGTATTGCTTAGCGGTAAGGACTTTGTGAATCAATTCTTGGCCCCTATGTCTTCTGAAACGGACGAAGAATGTTGGAGCGAAGCGGAATTGAGTCAGATTTTTACTCTTGCTGAGGAAAATGGCGTCGAAATCACGGATGAAATCCGTGCGGCAATGGAGTCTAATGATCCGGTATATAAGGAAGAGCTGTTGCGCCTTTTCATGAAGATTGATCTTGGGTACTATCCTGCTGCCTGGCCTCTTGAAGAACAGGCTTGGTATGATGAACTACTCGTCAAGTATGGGCTAACAGAAGAACGGACAAGATTTCTTCCGACAGAAGGAGAGATTAGTCAGAAAGAAGCTCTCAATATCGCCTGCGAGTACATACTGGATAAGTGGAGTGTTGATGTCAAACAGGGCGAGTTTACCCTGTATCAGCAGTATATGCTTTCGGAAGATGAGACTGGCGAACACATAAAGATGTGGGATATAGAGTATGAGTCGGCAGATGGAACGATTTATGTAGTCTGCTTGAGATCTGATGGTTCTGTGATTGAGAACGAATTCTACCCTTACGTCCATCAGCCAGAAGCAGAAACCAGCAAAGATGATACACAAGTTTCAAACGACATCTGGGATTTGGCCGCGCTTATGCGGGAGGATAGCTTCTATACCGTTGATACGTTGGCACATTTCCGCAGTGATTATGCGCCTTTGATCGAAGCCGCGGGCGATAGCAAGGATGCGAGCATTGTGGTTATGAGGTTGCTGCTTGATATCCCTTATGCTGAACCCAAAGATACAGACATCACTCCAGACCGCGCTTTGGCACTGGCTACTGATGCGGCTGTTGAGGCAGGATGGACTGAAGACTGGCTTGGACGGTGTAAATTCTCTGTATCCTATCGTGATTATGCAGATGCCGAACCTGTATATCGGATTTGCTTCAAACTCAAGCAGGATCAGCGAGATTTGTTCTACAATAGGCAAATGCCCTTTGGTATCGTGATCCAGATTCATCCGGTGAATGGTGATGTTATCTCCATTGTCGAGCTGAACGAGCTGGATGAATTTGATCGCTACTGTGAGTTCCCAGACCCGCATGACAGCTATGACTCCTTAGGGAACGGCTAAACCCCTTTCTGCGCTTGCCTTTCGGGGCAGGCGCTCTTTTCATATCTCCATATTTCTGATAAAATTTTCATAGATTCCTTAAAAGGTGCTGAAAGAATCCAGAAATAGTCGTCTATATAGGTGAAAGGAGGGAAACAGCAGATGGAAATTGTCAAGGATCCGGGCAATGACCACGAAGCGTTATTAACGCACATGGTAGAAACTTACGAAGTCTCGCTGTTTCGTACATGCTACATGTACCTCCGCGATAAGGAATCAGCTGAGGATGCAGTACAGGAAACGTTCCTGAAAGCATACAGAGCTTTACATACCTTCCGTGGAGATTGCAGCGAGAAAACATGGCTGATGAGGATAGCGGTCAATGTGTGCCGTGACATGAGGCGTTCCCGTTGGATGCGTTTTGTTGATCGGCGTGTAACTCTTGACTTGCTTCCTGAGCCAATCCAGGAGTATAGCGACTATAACTCTCTCGATCTTGCCAACGCTATCATGCAGCTACCGGCCAAGTTGAAGGAAGCTGTGCTCCTGTACTTTTATCATGACATGACGATGCGGGAGATCAGCGACGCTCTGGGTGTGTCCATCTCCGTCGTATCAAAGCGAATTAAGCAGGCGTGTGCCAAGCTGAAAACCATTCTGGGAAGGGGG
>JAZQEN010000095.1:0-14635 GCA_045539015.1 Candidatus Cryptobacteroides sp. | reverse complement strand
TCCGAATTCCTTTCTGAATATTCCCCTTATTGAAGAGAATTCATATCCGAAAGGTGTTGCACATATTCCATGATGAACAGGATTTCTCAGCACATATGCAATTGCTGTCAGCAGGTGATGAAGTCCGACAAGCTCTATTTTAAAGAATTCTTCCTCTCCGATTCTACCTTTCCGATTGTATTTCGCATTGAAATACTTGTTGTATGAATACCTGAATTTAATCATGAACTTTTCAGGGTCTTCCGTTCGCACGACGATATGGACGTGATTGCTCATGAATACATATGCGAGTAAAATAGCTTCTGTATAGTATGCCGCCAGACAAAGACAATTTATTCCTCGTATGAAATCTTCCCTGCACCTGAACATTACCTCATCATCTGATGATAAGCATAAGTGATAAGTCTTCTTCATGTTTTTTGATTTCAAAAGTAGAAGTACTTTCACAAACAGGCCTTCAAAAAAAGAAAAACTTTGTTTAAAAAAAAGAAATTATTTAAAAAAAAAGAAAAATCTGCACGATACAGCAATCCTTGGTCAATCCTTGCAGAAGAAATGGCACTTTTTTGTGCGAGGATTACCAAAACTGGCCATAAAACAGCCTTCCGAGCCCAAAATAGCAATCCTTGCAGAAAAATCAGCCGATTCCTTTGCAAGGATTGCCGAAATAGCAAGGATAGCCGGAATAACAAGGTCTGCCGGAATAGCAAGGAGTGCCTGAAGTGTCAGAATGCTCTGACAGAATGAAACCAGCCCGGTGGACGAACGAAGCATCTCCCTTGTTTTTTGCTTCGTGAGCCACCGGGCTGGTCTTTCTAAATGGTAAGTTGTCTAGCTTCTCCAGAAGAGTTTCTTCTTGGTGAAGAAGCATGTGACCGCTACCATAAGCAGGGTGATGAACAGGCCGCGGAATACGCCCCAGAACGGCGAGCCGACGCTGATGTTGTCAAGCCATGGAAGGATTCCGCAGAGGGCGAGAATCGGGCCGGTCAGGAAGTTGGTCACCGTGTAGGCGAGCATAGGGTTCTGCCCGCTGCCGCTCAGGCCACGTCCCTTTATGTTCCACTTGAATTCCAAAGTGAGGATGAATGCGCCTGTGAGCGCTGTCATTCCGCTGGTAGTAAGCAGGTAGGAAATGTTGCAGTGGTCTTTTGTTATGCCTCCGTCTATCGGGTCGAATGCAATGCCGATGAGCATAAGTGCGAAGCCGATATATCCTACGTCAGTCATGACGTTTCTGCGCTTGATGGTAAGTGCCAGGAATGCCGCTCCGAGTACAGCGGATATGATGAAGTCGGCAAGTACGTTTCTGGTATAAAGTCCCCAAAGCTGTACCAGCATAGCTGTCAGTGCGATAAATCCTGCGGCAATATGACGTCCGTCAATATTGACGCTCTTTCCTGAACGGGACTGAGTCAGCAGCATGTCTCCTACGATCGAACCGGCCAATGCTATTACAAGGTACTGCAGATATGCCCAGTTGAAGAACCATCCGATGCTGCTCATCTGCGGAACCCAGCTCAATGCCTCCGGAGCATATGATGTAATCGCTTTCAGACAGGTTATGAAAACCAGAACAAGCCATCTCAGTCTCAGACTGTCCTTGGTGAACATCCATATCAGACCTCCCCATATGGCGACATTGGCGAGGATCATTATGATGATGTCGCTGGACCACCTGTTCAGAGGCACTCCGAAGAAGTCAATCCGGACGAATGCCATCGCGACAAGCAGCAGCAGTCCTATGTTGTTGACCAGTTTACCTTTCTTTTCGTCAGGAATCCTTACAAGAGACATGAACATCACTCCCCAAAGCAGGATGTTGAATACCTGTACCATCCATGCCGGCCTGGTGCTCATTCCGTTTGCATATGCATTGCCAAGAACCAGGGCAAAGATTGTGAGTGTAAGCCATCTTCTGAACAGGGAAACCGTTATTTCCCACTTGCTTGTGCCCTTCTCCAGCCTCTTCTTCATTGCCAGCGGGAAGGCTGCTCCCATGGTGAAAAGGAAGAACGGGAACACAAGGTCAACCCATGTGATGCCGGGATTGGCCGGATTGAATGCATAGGTCGGAGGGGGAGTCTGGCAGTGGAACATCCATCCTGGCAGTTCGGAATAGTATCCGATGTTTGCACAGAGGATCATCGCAAAGATCGTGATTCCTCTGAGGATGTCTATGGTAGCAATTCTCTTGCTGGGAGTATTTGCTGCAGGGGCGATTTTTACTTGTTTCATGCTATCTTACAATAGTCTTTGTGTATACTCTTCCGAAACGGTCGGTCACGCGGACTTCCAGTTTCTTTGCATTCTCGGAAACAGCAGCCTTGAACATGTTCTCGGTAGGTGCTGCGTAGACCCATGTCCTCTTGAGGCTCGAAGGGTCTTTGTACAGTTCCTTTGCAAGAGGGTCCTGTGCCTTGAATCTTTCCATGTCGCAGACCTTGACGCCATCCTCGAAGTACTCGACTTTCCACAATGGATCGAAGTCCCATATGTTCGCCACGATCTGTCCCGGATATTCCTCAAGACCGGCATAGACCTTCATCTGATAGTCCAGAGGATGTCCGCAGCCCTTGTATATCCATTTCATGTCGTCTGCATCCATGTCAAAGATCTTATATCCGGCAGGTGCTCCGTCGATGCAGACTTCTCCGCACCACCATGCTCCGCAGAATCCGGCCACGTTGATCTCGAATACGTTTTCGCTGATCTGCTCGAAGTCGGCCGTGTGGCTGTGACCTGAGAGGATGGTCGCCTTATATGGCTCCAGCATGCTGTAGAGAGCCGGCTTGTTGCAGAGGTTGTCTCCTATGATTCCATATTGGAATGCATCGCGGTCTGACTTGTCGTTGGTAGTCTGGATGTGAAGTGATACGATGACCCTTGATCCCTCAGGTACATATGAAAGGTCTCTTTCGAGCCACTGAAGCTGTCTTTCGTCAAGATAGCCGATGTAGAAATAGTCGCGACCTACGTAGAAGTTGTCGTTGAGGACGATGTAGTGGACCTTTCCTACGTTGAAGGAGTACCATGCAGGACCGTACATGTCTTCGTAGTTCTTCATCGAAGTCTCATAAGAGCGTCCCCAGTTGGTCATGTCATGGTTTCCGATCACATATCTGTAGTCGATGCCTGCCTTGGCCATGATTTCATTGTATTCAGGGTAGATGCTGTGGTCCCAGCCTACAATATCGCCGAGGCAGATGCCGAATGTGTAGTCTCCGTCCATGCCCTTTACGAATTCCGCCATGTCGTCAGCCTGCTTTGACAGGTCTGCAAGCTCGCTTCTCTCGCTGATCTGAGGGTCGGCGATCACGATGACGTTGTGGTTGGTGTCGTCCTTACTGTTTTTCTGGAGCACGAAATCGTAGCTCTTTACTCCTTTGCGCAGTTCCTTGTAGAACAGGTTCTTGCCTTCGAGAGTGGATGAGACGTATCCTGCAGGTGTGCTTACGAACACGAATCTGCTGTCCTGGTCAGCATCCATCTTGAAACGTCCTTTGGCATCGGTAACTACCGTATTAAGTCCGTCGGAAACGACAACTCCTGCAACGGCATTGCCTTCAGTATCACGTACTGTTCCCTTGATATCCTTGGCGCAGAGGCCTGCTGTGGCCATCGCTGCCAGAATGACTGTTGTGAGTGTTTTCTTGAACATATTGTTGTAGATTTCTCCACTCGCTTCGCTCGGTCGAAATGACAGTGTGCAACTCGGTCGAAATGACAGTGTGCAGCTCGGTCGAAATGACGGCTGTCATCTCAAGCGAAGTCGAGAGATCTGTTACTTATACGCCTTCTCTTCCATTTTCCATCCGGTAAGGGTAGAGATATATGGTATCATGCAGCTCGCCACCTTGATGTGTCCCTGATAATTAGGATGCCAGTTCGCTCCGAGGTCGTCCTCGGAGTTATGCGCGTTCTTTGTCAATCCCATGTACGACACATTCTTCAGTCCGCTCATCATGCATGCATTGCGGATGTAGTCAAAGCTGAAAGGGGTCACGTTGGATGCCATGCATAATACCGGGATGTCCTCACCATAGTTTGCCTTGATCTTCTTGAGCAGTTCTATGTATCGTTCTGCAAATATTGTTTCGTGTGGCTGTCTTGCCGTAGAAAAGTCGTTTGTACACAGATATATGACTACTACATCCGGACGATATGGCGCCATGTCCGGAGTCCATGTGTATTCCTGTGATTCGTCAAAGGTCTGGCTGTAGCGGTCCGGCATGTTGTATCCCGGGCGGTAGTCGTCATAGTTTCTTGCGATGCCCTGTCCTGAGTGGCTTACGAGATTGAAATCAGCGCCGAAGTAGCGTGCGGTGATTGCTGCATATGTAAGGTTGCAGTTCTCGGTCTCCGCGAGGAACGGGTCGTTCTTGTCACCGCTCTCTGTACCGTATCCGCATGTGTATGAGTCTCCTATGAATTCGATATGTCTCTCCTTGCGGCCGTTTGCCTGAAGAATCTGACCTTCGCTTACAAACGAGTGGATGGTGAAGCGGCCCTGCTCGCCCTCGGTCCTTTTCTGGAGGATCACTTCGTGCTCGCCTTTGCCAAGACCTTCAGCCAGGACTACCAGGGTGTCCTGAACTCCTACCATGAATACCTTGTCTGCCTTAGGGGACATCTCCTTGTCCACCCAGAGGTTGAACCAGCAGTTCTTGGTGTCTGAGCACTTCATTGCAAGGTAAGGACCGTTGAATTTTACCCTGAAGTATACTCCGCTCCAGTCGTATGAGACCTCAGTACCGTTGACGAGTGTACGTCCTGTATACTCTATACGGCTGTCAGATGCCGGTGTCTCGATCAGTTCTTTGGTTTTCTTTGCCGAGAGGTCGGCGGAGAAGGCCAATCCGAGGATTGCCATGAAAATACATAATGACTTGCGCATTTCGATATCGGTTAATAAGTTTATTCAAATAACATCGTGCAAAGTTAATTATTATTAATAAAATATTTTAATTTTGCGGCCACAAATATTTAAAAAAGAGAATATGAAGAGGCTTAACTTGTTATGGGCTGCTGTGCTTTTGCTGTCCATTTCATGCGGCAGGGTTTCGCAAGCTGGTGAACATGTGGATGTCCTGGTCATCGGTGGCGGTGCAAGCGGAATTTCGGCTGCTGTTCAGTCCGCGCGTATGGGTGTGAATACCATGGTCGTCGAGGAGACACCTTGGATAGGAGGAATGCTTACTTCTGCAGGCGTAAGCTGTGTTGACGGAAACTATAATCTCCGCAGCGGTCTGTTCGGAGAATTTGCCGATTCGCTTGCAAGCAGATATGGCGGATGGGATGCCCTCAAGACCGGCTGGGTGAGCAATATCAATTTCGAGCCCGAGGTGGGCCAGGAAATCCTGACCAATATTGCGGCATCATGCGGCGATAATCTGGAAATCCGTCGTCGTACGCGGATGACCGATGTGAAGAGGTCAGGCCAGTCCTGGGAAGTAACTTTGGAGAATGCCTTCGGAAAGTCATATAAGGTGATGGCGGATGTGCTTATCGACGGAACCGAGCTCGGAGATGTGGCTAAGGCCTGTGGTGTGGAGTACCGCATTGGTATGGAGGCGTCTTCCGAAACTGGGGAGTCGATTGCGCCGGAAAAGGCCAATGATGTGATCCAGGACCTGACATATGTTGTCGTTCTGAAGGACTATGGCCCTGATGCTGACATGACCATATCGAAGCCGGAGGGCTATGATCCGACACCGTTCTACAATTGCTCTGCAAATCCAAAGAATACGGAGAATGCCACCGGACAGACGATGTGGGCTCCTGAAATGATGATCACCTATGGAAGGACTCCCGGCGGGAAGTATATGATCAACTGGCCGATTTATGGCAACGACTATTATGTCAATACCATAGAGATGACACCTCAGCAGAGGGATGAGGCATATGCGCGAGCTAAGAATTTTACCCTTCAGTTTGTGTATTTCATTCAGACTGAGCTTGGGATGAAGAACCTCGGCATTGCTGATGATGTGTTCCCTTCTGCGGACGGGATGGCGCTGATGCCATATCATAGGGAGTCGAGGCGCATCGTGGGTGAGGCTTTCTTTACTGTTGATGCAGCCGCAGCTCCATATAAATATGAATATCCATATTACAGAACGGGAATCGCCGTGGGCGACTATGCTGTCGATCACCATCATTTCCGTCACCCTGAGTGGAGAAACCTGCCGGATCTGGAATTCTACCCGATACCTTCATTCAATGTCCCTATGGGTGTGCTGATACCGAAGCAGGATGATGTGCCGAATCTCATAGTGGCGGAGAAGTCAGTTTCGGTGTCCAACCTTATCAATGGCGCTACCCGTCTGCAGCCGGTCGTGATGCAGCTGGGACAGGCTGCCGGAGTGATTGCGGCATTGTCGCAGATTGAGGGGAAAGATATAAAGGAAGTGAGTGTGCGTGACGTCCAGAAGGTGCTTCTTGATGCAGGATGCTACCTGATGCCATATCTGGATCTGCCGAAGGACGACAGGCATTTCAAGGCACTTCAGAGGGTCGGAGTTACCGGCCTGCTTCATGGTGAAGGGCGTAATGTGGGTTGGGCCAATCAGACATGGTTCCGCGCCGAGGACGTGCTTCTCTCAGATGAAATCCATACAGAGGATATACCCGGCTTTGCTTTCGCACTGGACTCCGGAGAGGTTTCGGTTGATGAACTGTTTGATCTGATAGACTATCTTGGCGGATCAGTTCCGTCAGACAGGGAAGAGTGGTGGCTGAGTCTTGGTCTTGAAGACTATGATGAGGAAAGGTATGTTACAAGGCTGGAAGCAGCTGTTGTTATGGATGCCTCCATGGACCTTTTCGGCAGGTTTGCCGTAGATTACAACGGATGTTTCCTGAGCTCTTCTGATATCGCGAGATAGATTCCCGGTTTTATCTTATAGGATACGTCTCCAGCAAAACGAGCCTGCTGTGCCTTGGCAAAGCGGGCGTTTGCTTCGTTCATCAGGTCGAAGGTCTTGGCTACATAGTTGCCGATGCGGTGGGATTCTAGTCTGAATCCCGCACGCTGGCGCAGTTCGCGAAGAACCCTGCGGCGGGCAAATATGCCTGCCGTCTGCCATGTTGCAAAAGCCTCTTTTGCAAATTCATGGAGGGAGGCGGCTGCGGCCGCAGCGAAACGCGCTTCCTTGAGCGCGTCGTCGAGAGCGGCAAGCCGCTCCGCCAGTTCGTTTCTCAGCCTTTCTTCGTCATATTCAGGCTCCTGGCCTTCAAATCTGCCGATGAAGGACTCAGCAATTGAACGCAGGTCCTGCGGCAGTCCGATGCCCTCTTCGGCAGCGAGCATCGAATCGAGAATGTCGTATGCCTGTACCTGATCTTCCAGGGTGATATAAGTCGTGTCCTTGTCTTCTTTATGCATGTTGACAAAGTTACTCAATTTGAGCAGTTTCAAAAATTTTTTGCTGAAAATATCGTTTTTACACCAAATTTGTATAGGGCGTTGCATCACACATTTAATTTTAGTGGTTATGAAACGTCTGAATTTAATTTTAGGAGCTGCGGCTCTTATCGCTGTCTCATTGGCAGCATCTCCTGAAGTGACTGCGCAGGAGAACGGAAACAGGGACGAGTATGGTAAGGTCGTCCGCGGTCCTTATGAGACCAATCGTTTTGGAGACAACTGGTTCATAGGTGTCGGAGGTGGTATAAATTCCTTCTGGAATGAAGGATTGACCGTAGACAATATGAGGATTGCTCCAAGCATCGATGCCAATCTCGGTAAATGGTTCACTCCATCTGTCGGAATGAGGGTCGGATATCAGGGTATCAACTCACAGGTGTGGTCAGAGACTGCAACTGTCCTGGGACCAACCTTGGACACAGAAAAAGAAATGTATCTTGAAAAGTTCGGATACATGTATTTTCATGGGGATTTCCTCTGGAATATCTCCAATGCTTTCAGCGGATATAAGGAGACTAGATTCTGGAATTTCGTTCCATATCTGCATGCCGGATACTATCGTTCATATGGCTTGAATGATGTTGATTTTGCAGATAATGAAATTGCCGGTGGTGCAGGTCTTCTGCATAATCTGCGGCTTTCGAACAGGCTCGACCTTACGATCGATATGAGGGCTACAGTAGTCAATGGCAGAGTGCGTGCAGATGATGGCGTGTCAGTCATTCCTTCTGTAACGATGGGGCTCGCAGTCGATCTGGGATGGCCTAATTTCGTGAGGACATCTTCTGTACTTGCTGAATATGAGACTGTTGCTGTGGAGCAGATTGCTGCCTTGGAGGCTGCTGCAGTTGCTCTGGAAATGGCGAATGATGCGCTTATGCAGAAGAATGCCGATCTGTCTGCGGCTAATAAGAAATTAGCTAAGGAGAATAATGCGCTCAGGGCAAAGCCTGATTATGATGTGACTGCCTTCTTTGAGGAGATGGGCCCGGCTACCGTCTATTTCGAAATCGGCAAGACCGTACTCTGTGAGAAGGAACTTCAGCACATGGCATTCATTGCAGAGAATCTCCTGGAAAAGGTCGATCAGGAAACCATGATTTACATCACATTGCTGGGAACAGCCGACAGTACGACAGGTACTCCAAAGAGGAACCAGTATCTCAGCCAGGCGAGAGGACAGTATGTCTATGACCTTCTGACAAAAGAATACGGAATATCATCCGACAGACTTGTGATCGAGTCTGAAGTCGTGGCATCTCCGGATAAGCCGGAACTCAGCAGAGCGGTGGTGATAAAGTTCTGATGGACTGACTGATGGTGCGATACCCGTGGGCTTCTGAAAAAAAAGAAACCTACGGGTATTGTCGTTTTATAATAATTGTTGTATCTTTGTGCAATTGTTTTGGAATCAATCTTAATTTAACTAATATGAAAACAGTGAAATTTTTTCTCGGAGCTTTGGCTCTCGCAGCTGTTTCTATGATTGCAGCTCCTGCAGTTAATGCTCAGGAGGATGGAAACAGGGATGAGAACGGAAAGATCGTACGTGGTCCGTATCTCACCAACCAGTTCGGTGACAATTGGTTCATTGGCGTTGCCGGTGGTATTTCTGTATTCGGTGACGGTGGATACAAGCCGGCAGTAGGCGGTGCTCTCGATGTAAACGCAGGTAAGTGGATCACTCCTGCAATCGGACTCAGAGCAGGTTATTCAGGACTCACAGGTGCTGAGTGGGCATATGATTCTTCAGTTCTCGGAACAGAACTCAATGCTGACAAGGATATGTACAAGCAGAAGTTCGGCTTTGCATATGTACATGCTGACGTTCTCTGGAATATTTCTCATGCTATCGGCGGATACAAGGAGACTCGTCTCTGGAACTTCGTTCCTTACGCTCACGCAGGATGGCTCAGAACTTATGACCGCGCTGATGGAGCAGATTTTGGTGACAATGAGCTTGCTGCAGGTCTCGGTCTCCTCAACAATGTACGTCTCTGCAAGAGACTCGACCTTACTCTTGATGTACGTGGCCTTCTCATGAACGGTAATCATCATGCAGCAAACGGTGGAGTTTCAGGAGCGCTTCAGGCAACTGTAGGTCTTTCTGTAAACCTTGGCAAGACAAACTGGACTCGCGCAGCCAACTGGCACAATCCGGAGGACGTAAGCGCACTTGAGGCAGCAGCAGCTTCAGCAGCAGCTCTCACTGCAGCTAACGCAGCTCTCCAGAACGACAAGGATGCTCTCCAGAAGGCTAACGACGAGCTTACAGCTAAGAACAAGGAGCTTGCTGATGCACTCGCAGAGGCAGAAGGAAAGTCAGTTCTTCAGAACGTAGGTCCTGCTGCATTCTACTTCGAGATCGGTAAGACTACCCTCTCAAAGAAGGAGCTCGAGCACCTTGACTTCTACCTTACTAACGTTCTTCCTCACGTAGATGGCAAGAAGGTTACAGTCATCACAGGTAGCGCAGACAAGAAGACAGGTTCAGCTAAGCGCAACCAGTATCTTTGCGAGAAGCGTGCTGAGTATCTCCAGAACCTCATGGTTGAGAAGTATGGTATCGATGCAAGCGCATTCTCAGTGAAGACAAACATCGCTACAGAGGGTGATGCAGCTCTCAGCAGAGCAGTTGTTATCTCTTTCGAGTAATAGATTGCAAATAATCATATAAGGAAGACGTCTCTGTTTGGGACGTCTTCTTTTTATTGTTATATTTGCGTCTGCAAATTAAAATATTCTTGATTATGAGCAGATTGCCCGCAGAATGGGAACACCAGAGTGGTGTGCAGCTTACCTGGCCGCATTGCGAGACCGAGTGGTACGAATTGGAAAAGGTGCTTGAGTGCTATGTGGAGATAGCATCGAATATCCTCAAGTATGAGCCATTGATGATTGTTACCAGGGATATCGAGGAGTGTAAGGCTGATATTGCCAGAATTACAGAAAGAAAGGGGATTGCTTTAGATGTGGATTCAATCCGTTTCTATGAGGCTCCGCTTAACGATACTTGGGCACGAGACCATGGCGGAATCAGTGTCCTCGGCGAAGATAATCAGAAATATCTTTATGACTTCGTGTTCAACGGATGGGGCCTTAAGTTCGGCTCCGACCTTGACAATCAGATAACAAGGAACATATTCTTTCAGAATGCATTCCAGGGCGATGTGCTTTGCGTGGATATGCGTCCGTACGTTCTTGAAGGCGGCAGTATTGACAGCGACGGATGCGGTACAATGCTTACTACGACCGAGTGTCTTTGCTCTGTCAATCGCAACGAATACCTCAGTCAGGAGGAGATTGAGGAGGAACTTTGCGGTGCCTTCGGTCTGGAGCGCATCCTTTGGCTTGATCACGGAACGATAATAGGAGACGATACGGATAGCCATGTGGACATCCTCGCCCGTTTCTGCTCGCCAGATACTATCGCATATATGCAGTGTACCGATCCGGAGGATCCTCACTATGAACCTCTCGCTGCCATGGAGAAGCAGCTCCGTGGTTTCAAGACCTTGGACGGCAAGCCATACAACCTTATTCCGCTTCCGCTTCCGGAGCCTTTGTATCTGGATGACTACAGACTCCCGGCTTCATATGCCAACTTCCTGATAATCAACGGTGCCGTCCTTCTTCCGGGAGCAGGTTCTCCGCTTGATGAGGTTGCGCGTAAGAGACTTCAGGAGGCGTTCCCTGACAGGGAAGTGATAGTCATCGACTGCCGAGCTCTTCTTTCCGGTCACGGATCACTCCATTGTATAACCATGCAGTTCCCGGAGGGCTACCTTCGTTAGTCTGTCATGTGGAGCATATCGTGATGAACTCTGTCATTTCGAGCCAGTCGTGACGAAACTTGTCATTTCGAGCGAGCAAAGCGAGTCGAGAAATCTGTAATTAATCAATTGTAAACTATGAATATATTAAAAGTAGGAATGGTGCAGCAGAGCTGCGGTGATGACATTCAGGCAAATATCGAAAAACTGAAAGGCAATATCAGGAAATGTGCCGAGATGGGAGCACAGCTTGTCGTGCTTCAGGAACTTCACAATTCAGTGTATTTCTGCAAACATGAGGAGGCGGCTCTTTGTGACCTCGCAGAGCCTATCCCAGGCCCTTCAACCGAGACTTATGGCGCTCTTGCCAAGGAACTTGGTATCGTGATAGTTCTCTCACTTTTCGAGCGCAGGACTGCAGGCATATATCATAATACGGCAGTGGTCATGGAAAAGGACGGAACCATCGCCGGCAAGTATCGCAAGATGCATATTCCTGATGACCCTTGCTATTATGAGAAGTTCTATTTTACTCCGGGTGATATGGGTTTCCGACCTATAGAGACTTCTGTAGGAACTCTCGGAGTGCTTGTGTGCTGGGATCAGTGGTATCCGGAGGCAGCGCGCTGCATGGCTCTCAACGGAGCGCAGCTCCTGATTTATCCTACGGCTATCGGTGGTGTCTATACCGATCCGGTCGAGGAGCAGAAGGTGCAGAGCGATGCATGGCAGCTTGTCCAGAGAGGACATTCCGTTGCTAACGGACTTCCAGTCATCACCGTAAACAGGACAGGTCAGGAGGATGATCCTACAGGAGTTACAAAGGGCATCAAGTTCTGGGGACGTTCATTTGCGACTGGACCTCAGGGAGAGCTTCTTGCAGAGTTCGGAAACGATGAGGAAGGAGTAAAGGTAGTCGAGATAGATCTTGACAGGACTGAATATGTCCGTCGCGGCTGGCCTTTCTTCCGCGATCGCAGAATCGATGCTTATGGTGAGACAATCTTGAAACGTTACGGAAAATAATATGGCAAATATCGGAACAACATTTACCAAGTCTGGTAAGAAGGCTGTCCTGTGCGGTTCAGGGGAGCTTGGAAAGGAAGTCGCACTGGAACTTCAGCGTTATGGAGTTGAGGTAGTGGCTCTTGACAAATATGCAAATGCTCCTGCTATGCATGTAGCACATCGTTCTCATGTGCTTTCTATGCTTGATGGCGATGCGCTGGAGGCTGTGATCAGGGAGGAAAATCCGGATTTCATCATCCCTGAAATCGAGGCCATAGCCACTGACAGACTTGTAAAGCTGGAACAGGAAGGCTTCAATGTGATCCCTACTGCTGGCGCTACACGTCTTACCATGAATCGTGAGGGAATACGTCGTCTTGCTGCTGAGACATTAGGTATCCCTACTTCGCCCTATCGTTTTGCCGAGACCCGTGCAGAATTTGACAAGGCTATTGAAGAAATAGGCCTGCCATGTGTGGTAAAGCCGGTCATGAGTTCTTCGGGACATGGTCAGAGTACGATAAAGACTCCCGATCAGATAGATGAGGCATGGAAGGTTTCTCAGGAGGGAGGCCGGGCTGGTGGCGGAAAAGTGATTGTTGAAGGATTTGTGAAATTCGATTACGAGATCACCCTTCTTACAGTACGCCATTGTGCAGGAACGACCTTCCTTAAGCCGGTGGGACACCATCAGGTGGACGGAGACTATCGTGAATCATGGCAGCCGCAGGCTATGTCACAGGAGGCTTTGGAGATGGCTGAGGCAATTGCCAAGGCTGTTACAGACGCTCTCGGCGGATATGGAATCTTCGGTGTTGAACTCTTTGTCAAGGGGGATGAGGTCATCTTCAGCGAAGTGTCTCCAAGACCGCATGATACCGGTATGGTGACAATGATATCGCAGGATATGTCTGAATTTGCCCTTCATGCAAGAGCTGTCCTCGGTCTTCCTGTTCCTGATGTGAAGTTCTATGGTGCTTCAGCTTCAAAGGCGATCGTAGTTGAGGGCAATACAAAGGAATATGAGTTCTGTAACCTTGAAGAGGTTCTTGAGGAGCCTGGCGTGCAGATCCGTATCTTCGGTAAACCTGAGATTGCAGGCCACCGCAGAGTAGGTGTCATTCTGGCTACAGATGATTCTGTCACTGCTGCTCTGGCAAAGGCAGAGAGAGCTTACAATAAATTACAGGTCATTGTAAAATAATGAATACGAAAACAGCAGCCCGGAAGGCTGCTGTTTTTATTTTAAAGGCCTCGTGCCAGTTTGGCAAGCTCGAAATCCGCCTTTATCTTATCTATGATCGAGCAGACTATCTGATAGGTTCTGCTGCCTTCTGTATACAGGGCTGGGGTGATGAAGTTGACTCGATGCTGTCTCAGAAGTTTCTTCGCAACGTTGACCTTCTTCTTGTTTTCCGGGTTGTATACTGCGATGGAGTTGCCTCCGAACATCTTGACTATCTTCATGCATGGGACGTCTGTTTCTCCATCTCCCATGTATATCATATGTGGGAACGGAATCCTCTTGTTATCCTCAGCCTGACTTTCATTCACCTTCTTATTGTCCCTGATACTCAGGATTCCCTTGTTGATCTTGAACAGGAATTGTGTCTTCGCCGTGTAGTCCACTGCTACGCCCGGCCACTCGGCCTCACCATCTTTATTGTAGATGAAGGAACATGCAAATATGCGCTTGAATTCATGGGCTATTGATGTGCCTTCGATCATCTCAGCCAAGCCAGAAGAATTGATGTAATGCTCTACCTTGACTCCATGCTTCTTACCATAGGCATTGATCAATCCGAACCACTCGGTGACTCCTTCAAAGAGCTCGACTGAAGCTCCGAATCTTTTGAAGTCTTCCCGACGGAGTTTTATGCCGGCCTTCTTTGCCTCATCAAACATCAGCTTCATATAGCTCAGGATATTTGAGGCGTCCTGACCGACTGCAATGTCATCACTCTCCTGCCAGAATTCCTGCGGTTTCTTTCCGATGGCCTGGATGAACCCGAATTCCTGCATGTTGCCCGGCGACAGCGTGCCGTCGAAGTCATAGATAAGTGCTACAATTGGTTTGCTTCTCATGTCCTCAATGCATTTTGTTTGTAAAAATCACCACCCTAATAGGTGTTTCACCACAAATATAATGAATTATACGTGCGTGTATGCATATTTTTCTACTTTTGCGACCTGAAAAATCTAAAATCTATACCCAAAGACGATGAAACATTATTTCCCAAGACTTGAAGAGGCTGTCAAGGCCAACTGGGAGCGCCCGGCTCTCGGAAACTACCGTGGCGAATTGTTTACATTCGGCGAACTTGCTACCCAGATCGCAAAGTTCCATTTGTTCTTTGAAGCAATCGGACTCAAGAAGGGCGAAAAGGTTGCCCTCTGCGCAAAGAACTCTGCACGCTGGGGCGTG